>JACPRR010000170.1 GCA_016189825.1 Chloroflexota bacterium | reverse complement strand
GCGCTGCACAGAAGGACGAACCCGGACTGACTACCGCGAGATCGAGGAGCGGGACAGGGACCTGCTCAAGCTGAACCCGATCCTGCTGTGGCATGAACGCGAGGTCTGGCAGTACCTGGCGCTCAATGGCGTGCATGTGAACCCGCTGTACGCAAAGGGGTACCGCTCCCTGGGATGCTGGCCGTGCACCCGTATCACCAACGACCCGAATGAACGCGCCGGCCGCTGGGTAGGCACCAGCAAGTGCGGCGGCGAGTGCGGCATTCACACCCGCCCGCTGCGCGGATAACGCAGGCTTTTCGTATGGACAGGGCAGTAACAGAAACTGTCGCCAGGCTCGCCGTTACCGAGCCGGCTACCTATGCGGTCATGTCTGTGGCGGCCATCGCGCTGTTCGCCTTCGCTGCCTACGGGACGCTACTGCTGCTTTCCCGCGTGGTGAAGCTCAGATGGCCGGTCCGTCATTGAACGAGTCCGCGGGGGCAAGCCCAGATGTACCTGCCTGTCGCCGGGGTCGAGGTCTCCCCCATCTCCCTGGCCCTTGTCGGCTTCATGGTCGGGATCTCCAGTAGCTTCCTGGGTGTGGGCGGGGGGTTTATCGCCACTCCGGCGCTCAACATACTGGGTTTCCCCATGAGCTATGCGGTGGGCACAGACCTGGCGCATATGATGGGGAAGTCAATCGTGGCCACGCTGAAGCACCACATGCTGGGAAACGTGGACTTCAAGCTTGGCGGGCTGATGGCCATTGGCTCCGTGCCCGGCGTTGAGTTGGGCAAACTCATGGTGCTTCGCCTGGACAGCGCAGGGCAGGCCGGCCCGGTCATACGGTATGTCTACATCGCCCTTCTAACGGGCGTCGCCATCCTGTTCCTGCGGGACTATTTAAGGTCCGGCCGCTCCGCTGCCGACCCGGCGTTCTCCGAGAGCAGGGCGGCGCGGACCAGGCGCGGATGGTTGACGAAAGCGCCGGTGCCGCCGTTCGTTTCGCTGCCTCGTTCGCGCATACCCCGCATCTCGGTGTGGCCCATCTTCGGCGTGGGTTTCATCACGGGCCTTGCCGCGGGCTTCCTCGGCGTCGGCGGCGGCTTCATCCGCATGCCCCTTCTCCTCTTCTTTTTTGGTATGCCGACGCTTGTCGCCATTGGCACCGACCTCTTCGAAATAGTGATTTCCGGTGCTTACGGCGCATTCACGTATTCCCTGGTGGGACGCGTAGACGTGCTCGCGGCGCTGGTGATGCTCTCAGGGGCTTCAATTGGCGCCTGGCTCGGCGCTACTGCTACCATGTACGTAAGAGGCACAAGGATAAGGCTGTATTTCGCGGCTATCGTCATCGCGGCGGCCCTGGCCACTGCCTTGAAACAAGCAGGTTCGTCGCCGGGCCGGGAGCTGCTCGCCACGTCGGCCAACTACTTGATACTTGCCGCGGCAGCCCTGGCCAGCGCATTGATTCTCTCCGCGCTGATACTTGGGGTCAAGCGGGAGCAGAAGGCACTACGAAAGGAACGACCACAGGAGGCACAAACATGACTGAAACGGGCACACCTGCCATGGAGGGACTCAAGGCCGGGCTGCGCAAGGAGTCGCGCAGCGCCGGCCTCGATTTCGACAAGCTCAAGAGCGGGGGCTTCATAAAGCAGACACAGAAAGACCTGTTCACCGTCCGCCTGCGCTGTCCCGGCGGCAAGGTTACCGCCGACAGGCTGCGCAAGGCCGCTGAAATCGCGGATAAATACGGTCGCGGGGAGGTGCACATCTCGGTGCGGCAATCGGTCGAAGTGCCGTACGTGAGCTACAAGCACTTCGACGCCGTGAACGGCGCGCTGGCCGAGGTCGGCTGGTCGGTGGCCTCCTGCGGGCCGCGCATCCGCGTTCCCACCGCCTGCGCCGGCTGCACCTATAACCCCAACGGGCTCACTGACACCCAGGGGGTCTGCGCCGAGGTTGACCGGCGCTACTTCGGCACCGCCACCGGACATCACAAGTTTAAGATCTCGTTCTCCGGCTGTCCCATAGACTGCTTCCGCACCCGCGAGATGGACCTCGGTTTCCAGGGTGTCCTGGAGCCGGAGCTGAAGGACGATCTATGCACCGGTTGCGAACTGTGCGTGAAGGCCTGCGACGAACACGCGTTGAAGATGCAGGACGAGCTGCCGGTGCGCGACAACGGTCTGTGCAACCACTGCGGCGACTGCGTCAAGGTCTGCCCCGTGGACGCAATGGTCAGAAAGCGCGTCGGCTGGCTGGCCCGGGTGGGAGGCAAGCACGGCAAACACCCTTACTTCGCCTACGAGGTAGCCAATTTCCTGAGCAACGAGCAGGTCTATGCCCTGATAGAGAAAACGATAGAGTGGTACAAACCACTGGGACAAGGACGTGAGCGCATCGGGGCCGCCATCGAAAGGCTGGGCCTGGACAAGTACATAGACGAGGTAGCCGCGCCCCTGGGGCTCGAAGTCATCCGTGACTCGAAGGAACGGGCGAAGTATTACACACGAGGTAACTTCTATGTCTCATGAAAACGACGCCTTGTCCCCGGACGCCAGGCTGGACCTGCGCGGCGTGCTCTGTCCAATCAACTTCGTCCGCACCAAGCTCAAGCTGGAAGAGATGGACCTGGGACAGGTGCTCGAGGTGGTCCTGGATGATGGCGATCCCATGCGCAACGTGCCCCGCAGCATCAAGGAAGAGGGCCAGCGCATCGTGTCTGTGGGCAAGCTCCCTGATGGGGCGTACCGGCTCCTGGTGCGCAAGGAGTCGGAGTAGGCGAGAGCCCAGATGGCAAAAAGCGTTCCCGTGCCGCTCGAGGGTCCCCCGAGCGCCGGGGCCGCCACTCCGCATGCCGTGGCCGCGTTACTCCGCTGGGCTTTCGATGCCCCTCTTGCCCAGGCGCAAGTTCAGGGTCTCGGGCATTGATATCAGCAGCGGCACCCTGATAGCAAGGTCAAGCACGACTACGCCCAAGAAGACATATTGGGGTCCGATCTTGTCCCAAACGATCCCAGCAATCAGCACCATACAGGCATTGAGTAGCATGCGGACAAGGCGGGCCATACCCAGCCATCTCCCCATGTGCGCGGCCGGTACCAGCTCCCTCTCCATGGCGCCAACAATGGGAGCTCCAATATAGTAGAAGCCTTGCAGGACTCCGGCTGTGACCAGGAACGCAGGTCCGGGCGCCCATACGAGGACTATACTGGACAGCCAGAAAAGCGGCACAGTCACGTACAGGACCTTCTTCCGTCCTATCCTGTCTGCCAGGCTGCCCAGTGGGATCGCAAATATAGTGGACGCCAGCGCCGACCCTGTCACCATGGCGCCCAGGATGTATGGCTGGGCCCCTTTTACTTCGTAGGCGAACACCTGCGAAAAAGGGAATATCATGCCTGTTGGCAACATGCCCACGGAGGCAATGATCAGCCACCTTTTCAGGTGATGACCTTCCCTGAACACCTGGCGGATGTCCTGAAAAAACGCTGGCTTGCCATGACTGATGTGCCACTTGCGGTCCGACAACTGGGTAACCACTATCAAGAATCCGCCCAGCGACACCGCCAGGCCAACGAAGAACAGGGGCCTGATGCCTTCAACACTAGCTCCGCCGGCCCTGGCGACCAGTAGAGCTCCGAGCATCGGTCCGGCCATCCCTAACAATCCTGCGGTCACTGTCTCGCAGAAGGTCATGCCGGTGGCCCGGTCCTGGTTGGACAGGCAGTTTCCACAGACAGTAGCACAGCTTTGTCCGCTTCCTGAAGTGCCCAGCCAGTATGCTGCCATGGCCAGTATGGCGAAAGTCCAGCTTTGGGCGACCCCGTATGTGAAATACGAAAGACCGACCAGGGCAATCCCGAGGAGGTATAGGCGCTTCGGGCCGAATCGGTCGATGAACCAGCCAATGAACGGCGCGGCCAGGCCGGCAATGGCCATGCCAACGCTATTCACAATGCCTAGTTGAGTTGCGGAAGCGCCCAGGGCCACGATGTAAATGGACAGGTAAGGGAAGACCATTCGATAAGAGAACCTGTCCAGGGAAGTGCGGACGACAGTCACTTTCCAGTCGCGGTGCTGTCGCCCTATGAAAGAGAGGGATCCATTTATGGGAGAAAGCAGCCTCTTGCCAAGCGTCCTGGCTTCGGTACCGGGCACTGGCTACCCCTTTCCCGAGTTCGCTTCAGCACTAATACAAGCGAACTAAGTGATGTTGCATCGCCATGGGTGGCACAGGCGTCCCTGCCTGTGCGCCATGCCACAAATGTTAAGGCGTTCGTATTGGGTGACCCAGATGAAGAGAGGGCATTCGCTGACATGCAGGAAGCATGTTACTCGATGGCCGTTCCGTTGTCTATCAAGCAACGCCCTGCTGCGCCTTCGCAGCAAAGCTGAAGAGGGGATGTTGCGGATGCCGATGAGTCGTGCCGCTACTGGGGCGCCGGAGGTCTGGCCGCTACCACCAGACCTTCTTGTCCGGCCGGTCGGCGACTTCGGTGGTCCAGAGCTTGGTGCTCAGGTATTTCCAGCCGCCGTCGGCGAGAAGCACGACGATGTTCCCACTGTCCATCTTCTGCGCCATGCGCACCGCGCAGTGCAAGGCGGCCCCCGAAGAAATGCCGGCGAATATGCCCTCGCGGAGAGCGAGCTCCCTAGTCATGGCGAAAGACTCTTTTGTGCTCACCAGCATGCGGCCGCTCAGCACCTTGAGATCGAGAATAGGCGGAATGAACCCGTCATCGACGCCGCGCAGTCCCATGATCTCCTCGCCGGCATCGGGGACGGCGCCAATTATCTTGACGTCAGGATTCCTTTCTCTCAGGCGCCTGCCGACGCCCATGAGCGTTCCCCCCGTCCCCAGGCCGGCAATGAAGACGTCCACCTGGGGCAGGTCGCGCAGTATCTCCGCGCCTGTGGTCTCGTAGTGCGCCTGGGGGTTTGCCGGATTCCCGTACTGGTACGGCGCGTAGTACCGGCTGTCCTCTTGCGCCATCTTCCGGGCGACCTCGATGGCCCCGGTCGGCCCCAGAGCGCCATCGGAAAAGACGACCTCGGCGCCATAAACTTGAAGCAGCTCGACGCGCTCCGGGGTGAGGTTGTCAGGGATGACGACCTTCAAGCGGTACCCCTTGCGCCGGGCGATCATTGCCAGGGCGATACCGGTGTTGCCGCTGCTCGACTCGAGTATAGTCTTATCGTGGGTGAGCTCTCCCGAGGCTTCGGCCTGCTCGATCATGTACTTCGCGATGCGGTCCTTCATGCTGCCGGTGGGATTAGATCCCTCGAGCTTGGCGAAGATGCGCACCGACTTACCCGGGCTGAACCGCTCAACTTCGACGAGCGGCGTGTTCCCGATGGCATCGACTATGTTCCGAGCAGTCCCTCGCGCCTTCTCTGTGTACAACATGCCTGCCAGCTTCAGCCCCGCGGGCCTGGAGAAAAAGCCCACTATGCTGATGGTCTTCGTGATATATGCCCAATC
>JACPRR010000169.1 GCA_016189825.1 Chloroflexota bacterium | reverse complement strand
CTCCAGGCCCACGCTCCTCAGCGTCTCAGGGAGCGGGACCCCTGTTTCCCGGTCCCAACCCATTAGCTCGTAGTACTTCCGGCGCATTTCATCCCGATACGGCATGATGCTCTTTCCCTGCGACACCCCATCCACCGGTGTCGAGCCGTACCTTGGCGAAGGGGCGTCCATCTCGGCAGTGTGCCCATGTCGTAGGTTGAAGACTCGCAGCAAGTTTACGATACGTTTTCCTACTCGAAACGCCTCTTCCGCCGAAAAATCCCAACCGGTTGCAGCGCTTACCGCCTGCGAAAGCAGCTTGAGATCAGTCTTGGTGGTGAACCTGCACACGCCCAGACTGTCCTCGAAGGGCGTGGCGCCCTTGCACTGTGCGTTCCAGTTGACACTGTCCTCGGAGGAGTTGTTGGTCTTCATGTTCGGCTTGATCGAGAGGCCGAGGTCCGCGGGACGCGACATACTGAAGCCCTCGTCAGTGCCAATCTGGGACAGGCACGTGTCGAACATCGTCGGCCATTTCGTACGGTGATCGTGTGTCCGCGGCGTGTTGCCTTTCATGCTGTGTATAGCGAAGTTCGGGGCTTCCTTCCCGATTCGCCTGGCCGCCCTCATCACTCCTTCAGCCAGGATGTCGCCGATCCCCTCGCGCCGGGATATTCTCCTGAGCATCTCCTTTGTCGATTCAGCGTTCCCCCAGTTCATCTCCAGGCCATCGCAGTCCTTTTGACTGAGGATACCTTTCTCATAGCATTCCATCACCATCCCAAAGAGCCATCCCCCCTCATTCGAGTCCACGCCCAGGCAGTCGGCCTCACGAGACAACATCATCGCGCTGGTAACGTCGGTCACGCCGATAACAGGTCCCCACGAGGCGAATTGCTCGTACTCGGGTTCTTCAAGCGTCATCCCGGAGTATTTGCCTTCCGTGATGGTGAGCATGTGACAATGGTGCATCTGACAGCCCCAGCACGGTTGCGGCTTGGGATCGAAATGGCCCCGGATGTACGTTGGGCTAAACTCTTCCAACTTCTCAGGCTCGATGTCATAGATCGACGTCCTGTAATTCTTCACGGGCACGACGCCATCCTTTGCCGTAACCGAGCGAACGATGTTGGACAGCGTTCCCCATTTGTATTGGCTCAGGCCACCGGGGTCGCTCAGAACGTTCTCATGAGCCTGCTTGCCAAGCGCGGAAAGGCCCTGCTTGTCAGCGAATTCGAGGCGCTGCTGTGACCGGGCCACGGCGATGGCTTTCAACTTTTTGGAGCCCATCACCGCCCCGACCCCATTATGCGCGGCGCAATGCCCCTTGTCCACGAGTATCGAAGCAAACCTAATCAGGTTCTCGCCGGCCGGCCCGATGCTGGCGACGCTCATGGTGCGATCGTTTTGCCCCAACTCAGCCTTGACCAGGTCGCCAGTCTCGTAGGTATCCTTGCCCACCAGGTGAGACGCGTCTTTCAATTCAGCCTTGCCATCGTGTATGTACAGATAGACCCAACCCCTGGCTTTGCCCTGGACAATGATGCCGTCGTACCCGGCGAACCTCAGAAAGGCGCCGAAAAACCCGTTGGCCTGCGAGCACGCTGCCCCTTCGGAAAGGGCGCCTTTCGTGACCACTGAGACAGTCCCGGACCCACCCACAGCCGTGCCGCCAAGAGGCCCGGAACAGATTATCAGCCGATTACGTTCATCCGACCAGGCCGCATCCGCCGGCACCTCTTCGAAGAGGTACTTCGCGCCCAGACCGGTGCCGCCAAGGTATTCCCGGCAGGTCTTTTCATCGACCGCCTCTTCGGTGGCCCTTCCTGCGGAAAGGTCTACCCTCAGGAGCTTCCCGGCGTATCCTCTAAGCGTACCCACTATGTTTCTCCTTTTCGAACGCGTGCCTCAAGGCGCGGCGCTCCCCCCACCCGATTCCCTCGCTATCGTCCATGATGTGGCACTATCACGAGAACACCCTTTTCGAGGCTGTCCAAAACCGTCGTTGCGAGTCCCGCCTCGGGACGAAGCAATCCCATTTACCACGAGCGTGACTGGCGGAGAGCCAAGCTATCAGCCGCGCGGCCATGGCTCGGTGCTGAAGGGGATTGCTTCGCTTTGCTCGCAATGACAAAGCTGGAGGTTCCCAGGCCTTATCCGACTTTGCCCCCCACCAGCAACAACTGGCTGGCCAGGTCCATGTCCGGTGAGAAGGTGCGGGGTACCAGCCGTACCAGCTCATCGACAGTCCACTTGCCTTCTTTGTGCAGCGTCCGCACCGGTCTTTGCTGCGAGTACAGCTCGAGGTTCCCGCCGTTAATGAAGAAGAGCTGGCCGTTGATACCGCGCGCCTCATCGGTTGACAGATACACGAGCAGCGACGAGACGGTGTCCGGTGTAGCCTTCTTCTCTTTTAGCCCGATGCCCGGGAATAGCGGCGTGCCGGCGCTGGGCATGACCGCATTGATTGTTATCCCGTGTTTCCCAAGCTGAATAGCGAGGCTCCTGGTCAGCCCGAGGATAGCAGCTTTGGCCACGCTATACACTGGCGACGAGCCCGCATTGAATGCCTGGCGCGAGGAAATGGCTACTATCCTTCCCCCTCCCTGTTTCTTCATCAAGGGCACTGCATACTTGATGCAACCGAAATGGCCGTTGACATGAACATCCATGATCTTCTGCCAGTCTTCCGCCGTTATCTCTTCAATCAGATGGTTCTTGACAGTGCCGGCACAGAGGACCAGGATGTCAACCCTGCCGAAGTTGTCTACCGCGGTCTTGATGACCCTTTCGCACCCGGCGACGGTTGACACACTATCACCGCTGGCAACGGCCTTACCTCCCGACTTGTTGATTTCAGCGGCAACCACGTCCGCGGACTTCTCGCCGGCAGGCTTGTCGGCCGTCCACAGACCAAGGTCGTTGACAACCACCCGCGCCCCCTCCGCAGCCAGATCAAGAGCTGTACATCTTCCTATGCCGCTGCCACCCCCCGTCACCACTGCTACCTTGCCGCTAAGTCGTTGACCCATGCGCTGTTCTCCTTTCTCCGCACTGTAGGGGCGTATTGCAAT
>JACPRR010000168.1 GCA_016189825.1 Chloroflexota bacterium | reverse complement strand
GACCCTCAGTTAGCCCACAGAGGCCATTTCTGGGAGTCAACGGAAGAAGGCGTGGAGCGATTCACGTTCGAAGCCCCCTCGGCGCGCCTGAGCCTGACCCCGGCCACGTTCCAGCGGCGCTTTCCCTTCATGGGCGAGCACAACGACTACGTTTACACCGACCTCCTGAAAATAAGCCCGGAGGAATACGCCCAACTGCTTGAGGAAGAGGTCATATACTAATTCCGATTTGCAGTCAAGATGACAGGCCGAAGCACAGGCAGAGACGCCTGTGCCACCATTTGCCGGTGCCATCTTGATAGCAACTGCGAATAATACAAGCGACTAAGTGAGGCCGCATCCCAATGGGTGGCTCTGGAGGCCCTGCCTGTGCGCCCTGCCACAAATTCTAAAGGCGTTCGTATTGGAAGCCGGCGGCAAGCTCGGTCTTATAGCAGGGGTATTTCTCTTTCCTCGACCCAGGCCCCGAATCCGCCGTACGCGCGGGAGCGAAACTCCTCGGGCGGGCTCATCCCCGTGGTCGATCCTTTGATGAATTTCGCCCTTCTCAGGTACTCGTCCCGCGACTCCTTGGACTCCCACCATTTTTCAATCAGTCCCCAGAACTGCATCTCTCCCCTGATCACATCGGTGACACGGTTGACCACGTACCTCTTCAACTCCGGTCCCGCGCCCCCGACGACATCACGCGCATGGGGTCCGGTATGGTACTCCCAGAACTCCTGTGGGTCAACGTTCTTCGGTATCAAATACGTGCTTATCGACTTGTACATTGTCCCTCCAACCTATTGTCTGACCAACTTGAGCACCGTCCCCGGACTCGACGCCCCGGTGGCCGCCCCCAAGGACCCGCTGATATAGATGTCCCCCCGCGAGTCCACCGCCAGCGTGTGAGGAGTCCAAGCCGGAGCATCCACAGGGGAGTCCGCCTTTCGTGCCAGCCGCGCCAGCGGCTGGCCTTCCGTCGAATACAGGCCAACAGCATGATTGGGCTTGCCCTCGCCCAGGTAAACGATGTCGTTGCGGTCGATGAACACATCGGTGGGTCGGAAGCAAGGCCACTGTTTGATGAATTCTCCCTGCGGGCTGAATACCTGGACGCGGCTGTTGTGGCGGTCTGCCACCCACACCCTCTCCTGAGTGTCCAGCCAGACACGGTGTACGAGCATGAACTGCCCCGGTCCCGTGCCTGGTTCCCCCCAGGAAAGGAGGAGTTTGCCGTCAGGGGAGAACTTGTGTACCCTGGCATTGCCGTACCCATCGGACACGTAGATGTGGCCCGACCTGGAGACCATAGTGTTGGTCGGCAGGTTGAACGGCGGCGCGCCGCGCTTGATGGTCTCCACGGCACTCTCCATGCTGGCGCCCGGTTTCCGCTCGTACCCCGAGTCGGAAGGCCTGCCCTTGTTCCCCAACACCATGAGCAATTTCCCCTCAGGTGTGAACTTGGAGACTGTATGGTTGCCGTAGTCGGCGCAGAAAACGAAGCCATCGGGGCTCACATATATTCCATGTGGCTTGTCGAACGATCCCTCTCCCCACGTCCGCTCCACCTGTCCGTTTCGGTCAAGGACTACTACCGGTTGCGGGCCCCCGCGTTGGAACACGTAGAGGCGGTCGCTGGAATCGGTGGCAAGCCCGGACACCATGCCCAGAGACCATCCGGGAGGCCACTTTGCCCAGCCATCGGCCAGTTCGAAGATGTACTTGCCGGACCCATAAGCCATGCTTTTCACCTCTCCTCTTGCGGCAATTTCGCAATGCGAACGCAGACACCGGCCAGGGACTCGGGCCGGGCTCCAAAGCAGGGCGGGCGACACGTGTCGCCCGCCCTGCACCCTGAGGCCAGTGAGCGGACTACTTGGCGTGCTTTGCCCTCTCAGCATAAGGAACAATCCCGTTCGAGGGCTGGTTGAACGTGATATTAACAGCCTTGGAGGTAGCCGCCAGGTAAGGCACCCCTCCGAAGGTAAGGAACACGTATGACTCACTTGATAATGTCATGATCTGCTTGTTCAGTTCCGCGCGCTTTTTCGGGTCAAGCTCCACGGTGGCCAGAGGAACGATCCTTTCCAACTCCGGTATGCCGGGATAGCCCAGTTGGAGACCGGTTCCCACCAGGAAACCGCTCGGCAAGCCCTGAGTCAGGATGAACTTGTTGCTGACAGCCATCGTGGCGGCATTTCCAATAATCTGGTCTGCTGGAGGCCCCCCGGCGGTTTTGGCCAGCAAACGGTATACCGACCATTCCGTGGGGACGATCTTCGCGTCCACGCCGATCTTCAACCAGTAGCCCTGAAGTATCTCCGCTAGCTTCGGCAGGTAAGGGGCATCGCCCATCGTATAGGTATACAGGTCGATCTTGAACCCGTTGGCATGACCGGCCTGCGCCAGGAGTTGCTTGGCCTGTGCCGGGTCATAGCCGAAGACCTTCGCCGCATAGGCTTTCATCGCCGCGACGTCGATATCCGCGGTCCCGTCCCAGGCGTAGGGGGGCATGACCGGAGTAGCCTTCCCATGGAAGAATGACTTGCTAATCTCCTCCCGGTTTATGGCCAGGGAAAGTGCCTTGCGCACGCGGATGTCCGCGGTCGGCTTGCCTTTGGCCCGCGGGTCATATGCTCCATAGAGGCCGACCATCGCCGTCGCCGCGGTGAGGCTATGCGTTTTCATCCCGGCGGCTTCCAACTCTTTGACGCTGTCAAGCGCGATTTCAGCGACGTCCGCCTGTCCCGACCTCAACATGGCGAGCCTGGTGGTCTCCTCCGGCGCCTTAAGGACCGCGAGCGTCTTGAATTCCGGCACGATGCGCCAGTGCTGGCTCACGGCTTCATATTTCACCGAGTCCCCGGGGGCATGGCTGACAAACTTCCAGGGGCCGCTCCCTACCGGGGCCTTCTGGAAGCCATCAGGCCCGACCTTTTCGAAATAGGCCTTCGGCATGACCATGCCATTATTCCCGGCATAGGCGGTAAGATAGGGCAAGAAAGGCTGGGGACCCTTGGTGATCAGGCGGACAGTGTAGTCATCCACTTTCTCAGTCGAACTGACCCAGTTCGTCAAGTCCCTGTTATAGGCCTCTTTGGACAGGAAGCCGTCAAGACTGAACTTGACGTCCGCAGCGGTGAGGGCGTCTCCATTGGAGAACTTGATTCCCTTACGGACTTTGTAGATCCACGAAGCGCCGTCGGGCGCTAGCTGCCAGCTTTCAGCGACCATGGGGACGACCTTCGCCCCTTCCAACTGCCCCAGTACCTCCGTGAAGGGCACCACGATCGAATACATGTTCGAAGGACTCGCCGGGATCGGATAGAACTTCTCGTCGTACAGAGAAGCGAGGGCGATCCTCAAATCGCCGGACTGCTTGACGCCGGACGTCGGCGCTGCTGTGGACTTTGCAGTTGTCGTAGTCCCTGTCTTGCCGCACCCCGCCGCCAGGAGAATTACCAGGATTGTCGCTGTGAATATGACCTGTACACGACCTGAATACCTCATTTGCCGCCTCCATAAGTCTGAATTGAAACGTGGTCACGCGCAGTATCTTGCCCTGTTTCAGAAGTATCTTGTCGTGGCCCACCTCCCGCGATGTGTTTGCCCGTTGCCACGGATCACGAATCTCGCCATTCTGCGAGAAGACTGCAATAGTCTAAAGATATACTATCACCCGCGTCAAGCCGGCAACTGACCCGAAACGTCATTTCCTGGCGCGACTCACACATTGTGGGGCTATCCTGCCTTCCCACAGAGCTTGCGCAGGGTGAGGGAAAGGCCGTTTTTCTCGACGTTGATGAAACTGGCGTCTTTTTTCCTCGCCATCTCCGTAATCAAGGCCAGCAACGGTTTGTCCCCTCGTGGATAGTTGTCCTTGATCGACCCAGCGCTTAGTCCGGCATCGACATGCTGTCCCGGGTAAAGAAGCCGCAACATCAGCTCCTCATCGGATATGCCAGGCTTCCCCATCTCTTTGCGCAGGTCTTCTATCGACGGCTGCGGCTGCTCCCAGTTCAAATAACGCTTGCCTTGCGGCAGGCTCGAGATCTTGTCCAGCACGTTCTGGTCTATGGGCGCCGGCGGCTTGCCGAAGTGGCCCAGCAGGTACCTGATGGTCTCGTCCGGCGCCACTGCATATCGTTCCCCCACGCTCACGTTCAGCACCGCCTGCACGCTCATTATCTGCGAGTAGGGAGTCACATTGGGCGGGTAGCCCCACTCCTTGCACATCACCTGTATGTCGTCCACCACCTCTTCCCAGCGGTCTTGCAATCCCCTCTGCTCAAGATAGTACTTGAGGTTCGAGATCACTCCCCCCGCCATGCCGCGGCCCGCCTGGGAGACATCGTACTCCACAGGCGCTCCTATGGGCTTGCCCTCCCTCTTGGCCGCATACATGAAGTGGGCCGATACGGCCTCCAGCGCTTTCCTGTTGACCATGGGCTTGTATCCCAATAGACTGAGATTCCGCTCCATATTCAACGCCGAGGCTACTGAGATGCCATTGGCCAGCGGCGGCACACAGGTATGCACCGCCCTGGCCCCGAGGCGGACAGCCTCCAGGTAGCACAGGGGGGCCAGCCCGGTGTTGCAGTGAGAGTGGAACCCCAATGGGATGCTGCCGATGCCTTTAAGTACCGCCGGCACCAGCGTCCTGGTACGCTCCGGTGTGAGCAGCCCCATGGAGTCTTTGATCCAGATATTGTCCGGCTTCAGCGACTGGGCTATCTCCGCCGCTTTCCGCGTGTACCACTCATCGGTGTGCACCGGGGTGATGGCGAATACCAGGGGGATACCGAGCTTTAGCCCCAGCCTCCTCGAAAACTCCGCCAAACCGCTCATCTCTTTGTAGTTGCCCAAGAACTCGTTGAGCCCGGTCGACCTCGCGCCAGCCCCGGCCCAGCACCTAATCCACAGCTCGCGCACGGACTCGGGTACGACATTGAACTGGCCGATCGCCGGGTAGCGTATTCCGAAAGATGTGGGAGTGTTTGGCATGGCTTTGGTGACGAGTCGCGCCCTCTCGAACGGGTTTTCACGGAAGTAGTACAGGCAAGTGCTGACCATCCCTCCGCTGATCAACGACACGGACTCGTACCCGACCTCATCCATCACCGGTGCGATTGCCAGCATCATCGGGGTGGACATCCGCATCGCCCACAGGCTCTGTGGGCCATCGCGCAGGGTCTGGTCGACGAAACGGACCTCGTTATCGTTCATGCGTTCCTGCGGCTACTTCGCTTCCTGCTTCAACAGTATCTTCTCAATCTGCGGAATCGCATTGTCCACTGCCTCCGCCATCTCTTCGGCAGACATCATTGTCATCTGGCTCTTCTCGTCAGCGAGGATGACAAACGGATAGTCCGGCACACCGTGGGCCCGCGCAGTGGCTTTGCCAGTGGTATCAATGAGTCTGCGGTCCCCGACAACGGCAGCGGGAATCCCCCTCTTCTCGAGGGCCAGTCCGTCGGCTGTAACAGCCGATGTGCACGACCCTCAGTCACCGACCCCGACTATCACCGCGTCACACGTGCTCGCCAGCTCATCAAGAATGGGGACCGGAGCCAGAGACCCGATATAGGTCTTCTTTCGGGCGATGACTCGCTCCACGCCATGGCGCTCGGCCAGTTTCTCCGACACCAGGCGGAGGAAGTCGTCGGCATGCGGCTTGTTGTCCCAAAGCGTGCCAAGAGTAATCCCCTTCAGCGAAGTGAGCCTCGGGGCCAACTTCAGAGCGCGTTTCTTATCAACCACGGGTTTCAGAAAACGTACCGGTGTCATTGTTTTTCCCTTCTTCCTTACTTCGGTATCTCGATTGCTTGGGTCACCGGGTTTGCGGAAACAGTGTACGGCCGGAGGATATAGAGCAGGTTGCTGGCGTTGCCGCCGGCAACGACAAGCATGACACCCCTCCGCCTTTCATTCATCGTAGACGGGAAGACCAGGTCGGTGTATTTCTCCTGGCCCGGCGGGTCTCTGAATTGGTAGATGTAATGGTCCTCATCCCCGGGCTGAACGGGCGGCGGGTCCTTCGCCACATAGTCGCCCCACCACCCCCAGCGGGAGATGGTTTTCAAGTCCCTGACGGACATGCGGCAATTCTCCACCAGATAGTCCTGTGCCGCCTTCTTGGTCCAACCTTCTTTGGCGAAGACTTGTTCGGCGAGATAGGGATTAACAAGCACGCAGAATACTCCCCGGACCATCTCGCAGGCGGCAACATTGTAACCGACAGCATCGAGCGCCGCCTTCGGTTCGCGGTAGTAGGTCCCCATTCTCCGTCCACCATCTGAGCTCGGGAAGGCAGTCACTGTGCTGGTATTCCGGTCAAACCCTTGCAGGACATGCACCGGCTCCCAGGGGGTATCCTCGTTCTCGGCTATGCAAAACGCCCACCGTCCTGGGTGGCCCATGCAACCTCGCAGTATTCCGCCGGGTTTCGCATCCATGCTGTTCCACATGATGAGGCTCATCGCCCGCCCTATCGTCGCGTTAGGCCGGTTGCCCGGCCCCAGAACATACAGGCCAGAATTCATCTTCAATTGTTTTGTGATTGGCCCGTTCACAATGAGCAGCGGCCACGGGCTCCCCATGCTGGCCAAATGGTTGAAGTGGAACTCATGATCGGTGACCGCCTTCACCGCTGCTATCAGAATGGGCATGTACTCGGGAAGGCATCCGGCCATCACCGCGTTGACCGCGATCATCTCGGCGTTAATCGACGCGTCCCTTTCGGCAACCTCACCTATGACTACGTCTGGCTCCAGGCGCACGTAGTCCAAGAACTCGGTTACCCGCTGTTCAGTCGCAGGTATGACCGGAAGGCCATCGGTCCAATTGTTTTTCCAGAACTCTTCTTGGGCGGCATACCAATCTGGGCTTTCCACAGCGCCCAGGCCCAGCTTCTTGTTCAAGTAGTCATCCTCCTGTTGATTCCCGGCGCCATTCCCGCGACATATCCCTGCAAATGCGAGATCGGGCGCCACATGCCATCGGGGGAATCTGTCAAAGCATTAAATGATTTGCAACGCTAGCATATTTTCCAATTAAGTGTCAACATCGACCCCCGAGGAAAGGCCGGCTCAACCATCGGGGCACTTTGGACCACTGTTGACACTGCGCACGGCCAAGTATACACTTTCGCAGCCCGGCGCGGTACCCTGATGCTGGCGCCCAGCTTGGTGGCGCACCGTTCCCGGGATCGCAGGCCGACCGCTATTCGCATGGGAGGGCCAGTGAGCGAACGTCTTTTCAGCGAAGAGATCACCAACGGAGTTGTCTACGACCTGGGACAGCCCTTCCACCCGGGCATGCCCCGCAGTTCGGAAGCGATGCCGTTCCTGTTTTGGGTCACCAAGAAGCATTCGGACAAGACACTGCCCGATGGATTCAGCGCCTCCGTGGAGATGTTCACTTCCACCTCGCATATGGGGACCCACATCGACGCTTTGGGACACGTGTCCCTGAATGGCAAACTTTTCGGCGGCGAACTGGCGTCCGCGAATCAGGACCGGGAGACCGGCCTGAAGAAGTTGGGCATCGACGCGGTCCCGCCACTGGTTACCAGAGGCGTGCTCCTCGACGTTGCCGGGTTGAAACAAGTGGAGGTCCTTCCTCCCGCCTATGAGATAACCGCCGCCGATCTGGAACAAGCCGCAACCGCCGCCGGCAAGACCATCAACCCTGGAGACGCAGTTTTCATACGGACGGGATGGAGCCGGTATTGGGCCGACTCCAGCCAGTACCATTCGTCCGCTGGCTGCCCCGGCCCTGCAAGACAGGGCGCCGAATGGCTGGCGAACAAGGGAATTCGCCTCACCGGGAGCGACACCCCGATGTACGAAAAGGGGGACCGGCGCCCGGGGCTGTTCCACCCGGTGCACCTTCTGCTCCTTGTCGAGCGGGGCATACACATCGTCGAGTCGATGAACCTGGAACCACTCGTCCAGGCCTCGGTCAGCAGTTTCGTGTCCGTTACCATCCCTCTGGCGATCGTCGGAGCATCCGGTTCTCCGGTCCGGCCTATTGCCATCAAATGAAGCGCGCGACCCAGGAGAGCAACCATGAAAGTTCTGGTCACCGGAGGACTTGGCGCCCACGGCGCGTGGGTTGTCAGGCAACTCGTTCAAGAAGGGCATACGCCCATAGTCTTTGATGCCAGTGGCGACACCTCTTTGATCCCTGACCTTGCCGCAAAGGTGACCGTCGTTATCGCCGACATTCGCGACGTCTCGTCTATCATACGTGTCGTGAAAGAACATCAGATAAAGGTGATCGCGCATCTCGCCGCCATGAAATCTCCGGCGGCCCAGGCCAACCCCAGGACCGGTTTCGAAATCAACGCGTTCGGGACCGTGAACATCCTGGAAGCAGCTCGCATCATGGAAGTTCAACGGGTTGTGTACACCAGTTCGAAGTGGGCGTTCCTGCCCTGCCTGGGGGAATACGGCCATCCCACCTATAAGAAGGTCGACGAGACGTACTCGACCGATCCCGCCGCCAGGACTTCCGTATACGCAGCGGCAAAGGTGGCCAGCGAGCACATGGGGAACACCTACAGCGAGCAGTACAAATTCGACTTCGTTGCCCTTCGCTTTGCCAGCACATTTGGCCCCAGCGCGCGCCGAAGCAAGCCAGTGTTCGCCCAGATGATCGACAACGCCATGTCGGG
>JACPRR010000190.1 GCA_016189825.1 Chloroflexota bacterium | reverse complement strand
GTATAGTGGTAGCCGACATGCACCGTGGTCACATTGCCGATATCGGCGCCGAGGTTGCCGATAGTCGATGCCAGCTTGCCCAGCGTCCCCGGCACGTTCGTATTTCTGCAACGCAGCGTCCTCGCGATCTTGTACTTGTTGTTCGATAGGGCCATTCGATAGCTCCAGTATCCGCGTCCGTTCCAGTCTCAACTCGGGCGCAGAGCCCAGCATTATACACCTGCGGTTGGCATGAAGTGAAAGAACTGCGGCCTTGACAGCGCACACACTAAGTCCATAATATGGCGGCATTCGACTACTGGGTGGAGGAGATATGAATACCATCTTGCCCCTGTTGTCAACGATCGTCACTTTGATATTCGCCGTCGCCGTGTTCGACCAGTACCTGGCGCGGCGAAGGCCCTACCAATTGCTGTGGGCGGTGGGCCTGGGGATGTACATGCTGGGCACGCTCATGGAGTTCATCGCCGGGGCGATCGGGGTCAGCTCCGCCATTCTGCGCGTGTGGTACGCATGCGGCGCAATGCTGACTGCGGCCTACTTGGGCATGGGTACGGTGTACCTGCTATTCCCGGGCAGAGGAACGAACGTGGTGATGGCGGTGCTTGTCATCGCTTCGGTCTTCGCCGTATACAAGGTTGCGGTATCGCCGGTCGATATGGCAGCACTGGGGGCGCACGAGCTATCCGGATCCAAGGCCTTTCCCTCGGGATTCGGGGGACCGCGGCTGCTGACGCCGTTCTTCAATACGTTCGGGGCGGTCACCCTCGTCGGCGGAGCCCTGTGGAGCGCTTGGTCGTTCTGGCGGCGCAGGATCTACCCCCACCGGGTGGTATCGAACATCCTTATCGCCCTGGGCGCGCTAGCGCCGGTGTGGGGTGGCAGCCTGGCGCGCGCAGGGAACCCGTCGTACCTCTACCTCTCTGAGTTGCTCGGGGTGACAATCATCTTCCTTGGCTTCCTGCGAAACAAAGAGGTGTTCGGACTCTATCGATTTCCGCTGGTGCATGGCTTCAAGAGGGTATCGTAAGCAGCCAACTGCCCACAGCCCGCCTGTATGTCTCCGCCTAGGCTGCGGCGAAGCGTCGTGGTTACGCCGCGCCGGATGAGCTCGTCCCGAAATGCCGCTACCCGGTCGCGTGACGGGGCTCGAAAGGTCGAATCGGCATTCCTGTTGGCTGGTATCAGGTTGACGTGGCAGTTCATCCCGGCGAGCAGCCTGGCAAGCTGAGCGGCAAGACTTACCGAGTCGTTGATGCCATTGAAGAGTGTGTACTCGAAGGAAACCCTGCGCCCGGTGGATGCAAAGTAGTCCCTGGCGGCTGCGATGAGCGCCCGCAGCGGATATTTCCGGCCCAAAGGCACGAGCGACTGGCGCAGGCTGTCGTTTGGCGCGTGCAAAGATATGGCGAGTCCCACCTGCATCCCCTCCCCCGACAGGCGTTTGATTCCAGGCACCACGCCGGCGGTGGAGACAGTGATATGCCGTGCGCCCAGGTTGCGGCCCTGTGGAGCGTTGAGGATTCGTATCGCTTTGACCGTCGCCTCGTAGTTGAGCAGCGGCTCCCCCATGCCCATGAAGACCACGTTGCTGACCGGGCTCTCCGGTGACTTCCTGGCGAAGAAGAGGACCTGTTCGACGATCTCGCCGGCGCTCAGGTTCCTGCGGAAGCCCTGCTGGCCGGTGGCGCAGAAGGCGCATCCCACCGGACACCCAGCCTGAGTCGACACGCAGACCGTGTGGCGCCCTCCCCGCCGGCGAGGCTGCCGCATCGATACCGCTTCGATGTTCTTGCCATCGCGAAGCCGGAACAACACCTTTTCTGTCTCTCGGTCGACGGAAGACTGCACATGAACGGGGAGCAACGAGTTGAGGACCGAGTTTTCTGCCAGCTCTTGACGTATGCGCGCGGGCAGGTCGCTCATCTCATCGAAAGAGGTGACGCTGGACAGGTGGAGCCAGCGCCATACCTGGACAGCGTGGAACTGTGGCTCGCCCCACGCCTTGAAAAGGGCGGATAGTTCATCTAGAGACAGGTCTGCCAGTGCGATCTTGTCCATGGACATGTAACGTAGGGGAGTGCCTTTACCTTGTATCAAATGGTATTGTACCATTAGGACGAAGGTAAGTCAGATGACATTCGGGCAGGAATTCCTTCTCACCGCGGTCCCGCTCTTCGTAGCCATCGATGCGCTGGGCACTGTGCCAATACTAATCTCGGTGACCAGCGATGCGAGCGATGCCGAGCGAATAAAGATCGTGCACCTGGCGATGGTTACGGCGTCGATACTGGCGCTCACATTCCTGTTCCTGGGCCGGTGGATACTGCAGTTGCTCGGTATCTCGGTTGGGCACTTCGCCGTCGCCGGCGGGACTATCCTGGGCGCTCTCGCCCTGAAGGACATGCTCACTGGCAAGTTCGTAGAACCAGCGATTAAGGAGGAATTGGTGGCGGTCGTGCCCATCGGCACCCCCCTGATAGCAGGCCCGGCCACGGTCACCACGCTGATCCTGCTCAGTTCGCAATACAAATGGTGGACAGTGCTGGCGGCGCTCGCCGTCAATTTGGTCATTGCCTGGATCAT
>JACPRR010000189.1 GCA_016189825.1 Chloroflexota bacterium | reverse complement strand
CTACACTAGCTCCCGAGCCTCTTGACTATTCTCACGAAAACATCGGCCGGTAACGCGGGGAGACCGACGAGGCTCCAGGTCGCTCCGTAGTGGCGGCATGCCGCGCCCAAGACCGCGGATCAGCGCCCAACCGAGGAATACTACAACATATTGCCACAGATTCCGGCGCGGCATGCCGCGCGACTACGGCTGCAATTCTGCTCCGTTGTCACGAAAGTTGGCCCTTTTCTCTCCCCCCGTGGTCGAACTTCGTCATACCGGCCCTTCGGCGCCACGGTCCGTGAGACGGTTCCTGAGGCTCTCGAAGGACTCGAAGGGCGTGGCGCTCAGGATAAACTGCAGCCGGTACCCAGGCAACCCAATATCCCCGGCTTTCTGGATTCCGGCTCGGGGGCCGGAATGACGTTTCGCGGAAGCCCCGTAGCTATATCTTCTTGCACGACTCAGCGTATTAGGGATGTCCTCCTCCCATGGCGGGAGAGGAATGGAGGCTCTGCCTTTCCTAGGGAGATTGTGAGGGATTACCGAACCACGTCCCGTCACTCCGCCATGAGAAGCTGCTAATCCCCCTTCGTGCCCCTTTAGAAAAGGGGGAGAGCCGAGCAAAGGGACCTATTGCTGCGGCCTCGTACGAGCTGCCCCGCGTCGCTTCACTGACTCAGCTACCCTTAGCCTCACCATCGAGCGGCGCAGTGCGGCCTCAGCGCGCGCAAGGTCCACGAGAGAGCCGCCGGCGGCCTTTAGCCGCTCCTCGGCGCGCTTCCTGGCTTCTTCCGCTCTCGCCACGTCGATTTCCTCGGCCCGCTCAGCGGCATCCGCCAGTATCACAACCTTGTCCGGACGCACCTCGAGATAGCCGCCGGTGATGGCCATGAAAGTCTCTTCGCCACCCTTCCGCACCATGATCTGTCCGGGCTCTAGTACCGTCATGAGAGGCGCATGATGCGGTAATATCCCGAGCTGCCCTTCAATCCCGGGAGCCACTACCGCGTTCACCTCGTCGGAGTATGCCACTCCTTCGGCGGTCACTATCTCCAGCTTCAACGTGGACATCTGCGTCTGCTCTCCGGTTGCCCTATCCGAGGCCCAGCTTCCGGCCCTTTTCTACGGCCTCATCGATCGTGCCGACATTCAGGAACGCGGCCTCCGGAATTTGGTCATGCTTGCCGTCCAAGATTTCCCTGAATCCCCGGACCGTCTCCTTTACCGGCACATACTTCCCCGGGAGTCCGGTGAAGGCCTCGGCAACGAACATCGGCTGGGAGAGGAACCGCTGGATGCGACGGGCCCGCCCCACGGTTACCTTGTCCTCGTCGCTCAGCTCCTCTATCCCGAGGATTGCGATGATGTCCTGGAGGTCCTTGTAGCGTTGAAGCACCCGTTGTACGCCGCGGGCAACCTCGTAATGCTCCTGTCCTACGATCAAGGGGTCGAGTATGCGCGATGTCGAGGTCAGCGCATCGACGGCCGGGTAGATGCCCATCTCCACGATGGAACGCTCCAGAGCTACCACTGCGTCAAGATGGCCCATGGTTGCGACGATGCCCGGGTCCGTGTAGTCGTCGGCAGGCACATAGATGGCCTGGAACGAGGTCACAGCACCTTTCTTGGTCGTCGTGATCCGCTCCTCAAGCTCGCCGACATCGGTTGAAAGGGTAGGCTGGTAGCCTACTGCGGAAGGCATCCGCCCCAGCAACGCCGAAACCTCCATGTTGGCGAGGACATACCGGTAGATGTTGTCGACAAACAGGAGCACGTCCTGGCCTTCTGTGTCTCGCAGATACTCGGCCATAGTCAGGCCCGTCTGAGCTACTCTGGCCCTCACGCCCGGCGGCTCATTCATCTGTCCGAACACGAGGACCGTCTTGTCGATGACCCCGGAAGCCTTCATCTCGCGCCACAGGTCATTGCCTTCGCGCGACCTTTCACCAACGCCGACGAAGACAGAGAAGCCGCCATGTTCGGTGGCGATATTCCTGATGAGCTCCTGTATGATGACTGTCTTGCCCACGCCGGCGCCGCCGTAGGCGCCCACCTTGCCACCGCGGGTAAAGGGGGTAATCAGGTCAAGTACCTTTAGCCCTGTCTCCAACATCTGGGTCGTAGTCTCCTGCTCCTCAAGGGGCGGGGGAGCGCGATGGATGGGCCACCTGGTGTCCGATTTGACAGGACCAAGATTGTCCAGAGGATCGCCGAACACATTGAAAAGACGCCCCGCGGTACCCTTACCGACGGGGACGCTCACCGGCGCTCCAGTATCCACCGCTTCGGCACCGCGACCCAGGCCGTCAGTCGGCGAAAGCGCCAGGCAGCGCGCCCAGTTGTTTCCGATGTGGCTTTGCACTTCAAGTACGATCTTGCCGTCGCCGGACGCTATCTCAACCGCGTTATGAACGCCAGGCAATTGCCCGGGCGGAAACTCGACGTCCACGACCGTGCCTATTACCTGGACTACCTTACCTTTGCCCATGTGCTCACCTCTTGCATGTCCCCCGTACAGGGGAGACCACGATCTCTCGCTGTGCGACTACGTAAGTGCGGCAACACCGCCAGTGATATCCAACAACTCCTTGGTTATCATCTCCTGGCGGGCCTTGTTCAAGGCCAGCGTCAGATCCGCGACCATCTCCTTGGCACTGTCAGTCGCGTTCCGCATCGCGACCATACGCGCTGACTGCTCGCTCGCAATCGCCTCCAGTACAGCATGGAATACCTGCATCTCCACGAACCGGGGCAACAGCCTGTCGAGCACCACGGTCACGTTCGGCTCGTAGATGTAGTCTGCCAGTTGCCCTCGCTCCAAGGGCACCGGCTCCACGGGTATGAGTTGCTCGATCACGGGACGTTGCACCATCGTACTGATGAATCGCGGGTAGGACAAGTATACAAGATCGACATACCCGGAGAGGTAGTCCTCCATTATCACGCGCGACACAGGCAGAGTGTCGACGATCTTTGGCGCATCACCGACACCCATGAATTCAGCCCTGACCTCCAGCGCATTCCGGGACATGAATTCCCGGCCTTTCTTCCCCACCGCCACCACGCTCACCGGCTTGCCTTCTTTCAAAATGAAGCTTGCCGCCTGGCGGTTGACGCTGGAGTTCAGCGCCCCGCACAAGCCTCGGTCCGTGGTGATGTGTACGATACCGATCCGCTTCACGTCACGGGATTTCAGGAAGGCCGGCGTAGCGTCGGCGTCGCCGGAAAGGGACGCAGCGAGATGGCCGATGACGTAGGTCATCTTTTCCGCATAGGGACGCCCGGCGAGAGCAGCCTCCTGCGTGCGTTTCATCTTCGCCGTGGCTATCATCTCCATGGCGCGGGTTATCTTCGCCGTGCTCTGGACACTCTTGATGCGCCGTCTCAGCACCCGGGGGCTCAGCATCTCGGCTCGGTGCTCCTTGTTGTCCCGCTACCCATGTACGTCTTCATGCGAAGGAAGAGGTCTTCTTGAACTCGGCGATCGCCTGCTTCAGCGCCTCCTCCGTCTCCTTGCTCAAGTCCTTGTCCGTCAGAATGGCTTTGCCCACCTGCGGGTAAGTGGCGTCCATGTAGCGATGGAAAGCAGCCTCAAACGCGCTGACCCTGGCCACCGGGACATCATCCAGTGCCCCGTTTATCAGCGCGTAAAGTATCATCACCTCATGTTCCACCGCCATCGGAGCGAACCGCGCCTGTTTCAGTACTTCAATCGTCCGCTGGCCGCGCTCCAGTTGCGCCCTGGTAGCTTTGTCCAGGTCGGCGGTGCCAAACTGCGCGAACGCCGCGAGCTCGCGGTACTGAGCAAGGTCCGTCCTGATCCTGCCGGCGACCTTCCTCATCGCCTTCGTCTGCGCCGAGCCTCCCACGCGGGAAACTGAAAGGCCAGCGTTTATCGCCGGCCGCACGCCGGCATTGAACATGTCCGACTCCAGATATATCTGACCATCGGTGATGGAAATGACGTTTGTCGGTATGTACGCCGAAACGTCGCCCGCCAGCGTTTCGATTATCGGCAGAGCAGTCAGCGACCCGCCGCCGAATTCGGGGGCCATCCGCGCCGCGCGCTCCAGCAAGCGGCTGTGCAGGTAGAATACGTCTCCCGGATAGGCCTCGCGCCCCGGCGGGCGCCGCAGGAGCAGAGATAGCTGCCGGTATGCCCATGCATGCTTGGACAGGTCATCATAAATGACGAGTGCATCCTTGCCGGCATCCATGAACTCCTCGCCGATGGCGCAGCCGGCGTATGGCGCCAGGTACTGAAGAGGCGCCGGGTCAGCGGCATTCGCGGCCACGACGATGGTATGTTGCATGACGCCGTGGCTCTCCAGAGCGCCGACGACCTGTGCTACTTTCGCGGACTTCTGTCCGATGGCGACGTAGATGCAAATAAGGTTGCCGCCCTTCTGGTTGATTATGGTATCGATGGCGAGCGCAGACTTGCCCGTGAAACGGTCGCCGATGATCAGCTCACGCTGCCCTCTCCCAATCGGGACCATGCTGTCAATTGCCTTGATCCCGGTGAGCACCGGCGTGTTGACCGGCTGCCTGGTGACCACATTGGGCGCTATCTTCTCGACCGGACGCGTCTTCTTGAAGCTGATCGAGCCTCTCCCGTCCAGGGGCACACCGAGGGGGTTGACCACGCGGCCCAGCAGTCCCTCGCCTACCGGGACCTCGACGACCTTCCCCGTCGAACGGACTTCAGCGCCCTCCCGGATGCTGGAGTAGTCGCCGAGGACGACAGCCGCAACGCTGTCCTCTTCCAGGTTCAGCACCAGGGCCATCGTCCCGTCCTTGAACTCGAGCAGCTCGGACGCCTTTGCGCCGCTCAGCCCGTGGATTCGGGCGATACCGTCGCCGACCTCCATGACTGTGCCGACGTTGGCGATCTCAGTAGCCGCCCCGAACTTCTGTATCTGGTCCTTAATTATTGAAGCAATATCGTGGCCACGAACAGCCATATGACGCCTCCAAGGCTTCCCCGATTTTTACACTCAAGCCCCGCCGCCAGCCCTCAGCAGATTCCTCTTCAACCGCTCCAGCCGTGTTCTCACACTGGCATCGAACACTTTGTCACCCATGCGTATCACCAGCCCGCCCAACAATTGCGGGTCGATTGTCGATTCCAGTACCACCTTCTTGCCGCTGTACTCCTCCAGCCATTGCTCAACCCTGCCCTGCTCCTCCCCGCCAATCGGCACAGCGGAAGACAACCTGGCGTGCACGATCCCCAGCCTGTCATCGGCAAAAGCATTATAGGCCTCGGCCATCTGGTCCACGATGGCGAGCCTGCCGGCCTTCACCAGCACATAGGCGAGGTTCAGCGCCAGCGGGCTCAGTCCG
>JACPRR010000167.1 GCA_016189825.1 Chloroflexota bacterium | reverse complement strand
GGGCCAGGCCAGGCCACTTCCGTGGCGTTCAACAGCATTTCCTCCGCTACCTCGACGATGCCGACGTGCGGGCGTTGCAAGCAGCTCTTTCCAAGGTGCTCGCCGCTGAATCGCCGCCAGTCGAGGAGGCCCGAGCCACGGTTTGAAACCGGCGTAAAGCACGGGGGACAACCCATCTCATTTCCCTTACTCCGATGACGACACATGCGATCAAACACAGCCGTGAATTGGCCGGGAACCGCGCCGGCCTCGCAGTGGGGCCGCGCCACGCGTACATAGTATTTGCCACGGTTGCCGTGGCGCTCCTCATGTCGTCGCTCGACTCTACCATCGTGGCGGTCAGCCTGCCCACCATGCTGTCCGAGCTCAATACCGACCTGCCATGGCTAAGCTGGTCACTGACCGGATACCTGTTCTCTCAGAGCATCATCATGCCGGTGGCTGGCAAGCTCAGCGACAGGCTGGGGCCGAGGCGTGTTTTCCTCTTCTCAGTGATCCTGTTCACGGCTAGCTCCGCGGCGGCAGGGCTGGCGCCGAATGTGTACCTGCTCATTCTCTTCCGCGTCCTCCAGGGTATCGGGGGCGGCGCTTTCATGCCGTCAGTGACCGGGGTCGTCTGCGATATGTTTGGCAACCGGCGCGCGTCGGCGATCGGACTTCTCAGCAGCTTCATGCCTATGGGAGCGATAATCGGCCCCAACCTCGGGGGAATCATCATCGACCATGTTTCCTGGCGATGGGTCTTCTTCGTCAACGTACCCATCGGGGCCGTGGTCCTGGCCCTGGGCATCCTGTTGTTGCCGCGGAGCAAGTGCGTTGCGCCGGGCCACAGCATCGATGTCACCGGCGCCGGCCTGCTCTCCGGGGCCGTCCTCGCGATACTATACGGGATGACCAACTTGGCGGAGAACCATGGCGAATTCGGCTTACTGCCGGCAGTCATGTTCTCGGCGGGAGCAGTGTTGCTCTCCTTGTTCATCAGACACGAGGTCAGGGTGGCGAATCCGATCATCGAGCTCAGGGTATTGAGGACTCGCCCCTTCATCGCGACCAACGTGTACAACTTCGTCCTGGGCGCCGCCATGTTCGGCGTCATATCCTTCATCCCGTATTATGCCATGGTGGCCTACGGGATGACCGCCGGCCAGAGCGGGATCCTTCTCACGCCCCGGTCGGTTGCAGTCATCGTCTTCTCTACCGCGAGCAGCTTTTGCCTCGTCCGCTTCCGCTACCGCAAGCCTATGCTCCTGGGCCTGATCACCCTGGCAATCTCGCTGATTCTGCTGAGCCGCGGCTACCGCGACAGCACCATGTTCGGCTTCGGCGTGCACGATGTCCTTCTGCTATCCCTCATCCTTGGCATCACGGGCGTCGGCATGGGTGTAGCCAACCCCGCCTCGAACAACGCTGTCCTCGATCTTATGCCGGACAAGGCGGCAGAGATAACCGGGGTGCGCGGTATGTTCCGCACCGTGGGAGGTGTTTTCGGCGGCGCGGCTGTAGTGCTGGCGCTGAGCCGCTTCCAGGACAAGGCGCTGGGAATGCAGACGATATATCTCTCATTCGGGGTCTTACTGTTGCTCCTGATACCACTGGTCTTCATGATCCCTGACTCGCCTCACGCGCGTAGCGAGCACCGCCGCCGCCACGGCGCAGGACCGTCCGGGGGCCAGTAGCCGGCGGCTCAAGCCCTGGCGTACGACATCGCGTATGAGCGGGCATAGACTCCGCCGCGTTCGAGCAACTCGCCGTGGCGACCGGTCTCCACAATGCGTCCTTCCCTCATGACCACGATCCTGTCCGCCTCCCTGATTGTGGACAGCCGGTGGGCGATGATGATGGCGGTCCGCCCCGCGAGAAGCTTCCGCAGCGCTTCCTGGATCAGAAGCTCTGTATCTGTGTCTATGTTCGCAGTCGCTTCATCCAGTATGAGTATGCGCGGTTCGGCGAGCAAGGCGCGGGCCAGGCTGATGAGCTGGCGCTGGCCGGCGCTCAGGTTGCCGCCGCGCTCCTGGACTCGCGAGCGGTAGCCGTGCTCCAGGCGCTCGATGAACCGGTGTGCGCCGACCGCCTTCGCCGCTTCGATGACTTCCTCGTCGCTTGCGTCCAGGCGCCCGTAGCGGATGTTGTCAGCGATCGTCCCGGTGAACAGGAAGGGGTCTTGCAGCACCAGCGCGATCCGGCCGGCTAGGGAGCGGCGCGTGACCTTGCGCAGGTCGTGGCCGTCGATGGAGACAACCCCGCTTGTGGGCTGGTAAAACCGGCAAACAAGGCCCGCAACGGTAGTCTTGCCCGCTCCGGTGGCGCCCACAAGCGCCACTGTCTCCCCCGGCCTGATCTGGAGATTGATGTCGCGCAGCACCTCGACTCCTTCCACATAGCTGAACGAGACGCCGTCAAAGCGTACCTCGCCATTTACGGAGGGCAGGTCCAGGGCGTCCGGCGCGTCTTCAATCTGCGGCTCGATATCCAGGATCTCCGATATCCGCGCCAGAGCGGCGGTGGATTTCTGGAGCAGCGTGTATTGCATGGTAAGGTCGCGGATCGGATCGAAAAAGCGCTGGACGTAGAGGGCGAACGCGACCAGTGTTCCGATCTCGATCCGCGCACCGAGCACGAGGTTGCCGCCGTAGCCGATGACCAGGGCCGTGGCGCCGGCAATGAGCACTTCTACGGCCGGGAAGATGGAAGCGCGAATCCTTCCGGAACGTATGTTTGCCGCGAGGCTCGTCTCGTTGACCTTCACGAACGCCCCCAAGTTTCGCCCCTCGCGGCCGAGGCTCTGGATGACGCGAACGCCGGAGATGTTCTCCTGGAGCGCCGAGTTGACCGCGGCGGTGGTCTGCCGGACGCGCAGCGCGGCGCGTGTCGCCCTGCTGTGCCAGAAGGCGACAGCGAAGGCGAGCGGCGGCACCGCCGCCAGGGTCAGCAACCCAAGCTGGAGATTCATCAGCGCCAGCGCAATGCCTACTCCAATGAGCGTGAGCAGGTCATCGACGATCCCGAAGAGGCCGCCGTCCAGCAGGTCTTCGATCTGCTCGACATCGTTTTGCACCCGCGACATGATGCGGCCCACTTCATTGCTGTCGAAGAAAGCCAACGAAAGCCGCTGGAGGTGCCTGAAAAGATCGAGCCGCAGCGCGAGGAGGACCCGCTGGCTGAAGTACGTCGTGGTCAGCAGTTCGAGATACTGAGCGCCCCAGCCGGCGAGCCCAACGGCGACAAAGGCGAGCGCCATGAGGTCGAGCCCCGCTGGACTGCCGCTGGCCACGTAACGGTTGATCGCGGCGCCAATTATCCAGGGACCGGCTGCGGAAGCCGCCGCGCCTGCGACTACTCCAAGCAGCCCGAGCCCCACGTTCGTCTTGTGGGGGCGGAGGTAAGCCAGGAGGCGGCGGAGTGTTTCCGGGGCAAATATGGCCTGCCTTGCCCAGCCCTCGTCGTCGAGCGCGCTAGAGAGGCGGACCCGGCTGACGGTCGCCGTCTTCGCGC
>JACPRR010000165.1 GCA_016189825.1 Chloroflexota bacterium | reverse complement strand
GCACAGGAACCACTTGAGGGCAATCAACGCCGTAAGGCGCGCCGGCGGCATCCGCGCGGCTATCGATGCGGGCCTGCTAACGCATGGCGTGATGCACGCCTGCGTCACCTGTGGTGTGCCCTTCGTCCTTGCCGGTTCAATACGGGACGACGGGCCTTTGCCTGATACTATTACAGACGTCGTGCAGGCCACCGATGCCATGAGGGACCACCTGAGCGACGTCGAGTTCGCTCTGGTTGTCGCCTCGACCCTGCACGCCATCGCCACCGGGAACATCCTGCCGGCGGCGACTCGCATGGTCGTGGTCGATATCAATCCAGCGTCATTGACCAAGCTCATGGACCGCGGCAGCTACCAGACAGTGGGCGTGGTCTCGGATTCCGGCCTGTTTCTCAGGCAACTGGTGGAATGTCTTGAGAAGGAATGCTGAAACATGGCCAGATTCCTCATGTGTCCTCCGGACTACTTCGGCATCGAGTACGAGATAAACGCATGGATGCGAGTAAGCAACCAGGTCGACCGGGAGGCCGCGCGCGCCCAATGGAATGCGCTGCACAGGGCCCTCGTCGGGGAGCTGGGCGCCAGTGTGGAGCTGATGGACCCGGTCGTCGGTCTGCCCGATCTGGTGTTCACCGCAAACGCTGGCTACGTTCAGGACGGCACGTTTGTCAGCAGCACGTTCAAGTTCAAGGAGCGCCAGGGTGAAACGCCCTACTTCGATGCCTGGTTCAGCAGCCACCGGTTCCGCGTGCTCAAGCTCGGGCCCGGCTGTGTGTTCGAAGGCGCCGGCGACGCACTCCCCATCGGCGATACCATCATCGCCGGCTACCGCCATCGATCGGAAATCTGCTCCCATGTCGAGCTGGGCCGTATCACCGGACGGAGAGTGATTTCGCTGGAGCTGATTGACCCATTGTTCTACCATCTCGATACCTGTTTCTGTCCGTTGGACAAGTGCGCCGCGCTGTATTACCCGAGGTCTTTCGACGCCTACGCGAACAGGGCCCTCGAGGAGGCCGTCCCTGACCTTGTCCCGGTCAGCGATTCCACCGCCCACCGTTTCGGCTGCAACGCCATCGTCGTGGACGGCACGGTGGTGACAAACACCGGATGCGAGGACCTCGAGAAGCCACTGGCCGCGCGCGGTTACAACCTTAGAATGGTCGACCTGTCCGAGTTCATGAAGTCCGGGGGAAGCGCAAAATGCCTGACCATAAGGCTGGATTAACGGCGGACAGACGCCCCGTCCTCGACGCCACGGAGATGGCGCGGGTAGAAGAACTCGCCGGCGGGTTGGGCAGGTCGCTCTGGGCGCTGGCGCGCAAGTACCGGCCATCGCCCGAGGAACGTCTCCAGGACTGGCTTATGTTCCAGATGTCGAAGGATATGAGACTGGAAAGTCGGGTGCTTCGATTCGTAGATGCTCTGGCGGCCATGGAATTCGATGTCAGCGGGAAGCACGTCCAACGCCTCTTCCGGGAGTATTTCGCCGGGCCATTTCCCGGTTCCCCGCCAGTGCTCCGCTCCGTTTTCTCAGTGGCACGGAGCCGCCTCCTGCCGGCGCCCGTCGTTCGGGGCCTGGCAACAGCGGCAACAAGGGCGATGGCCCGCAGGTTCATCGCCGGGAAGGGGACCCGGGACCTGCAAAAGACGCTGGCTTTCCTGGAGAAACAGTGCCGGTATCCCAGTTTCGACCTCCTGGGTGAGCAGGTCCTCAGCGCTGACGAGGCACTAAGGTACAAAGATGGTTACCTGGAAACAATCGATTGCCTCGCCACTCACCCCTGGGCCGGAAAGCGGACGCGAGCGGGCGTCCCGCGTCTCCAGGTTTCCGTCAAGGCCTCCGCACTCACTGATAACTTCAACCCGTTGAACCCCGAGGGCACGCTGCAGCGGGTCCGCGGTCCGTTGCTGGAAATCGCAGAACGGTGTCGTGCCCGGGGTGTGGGCCTCACCATAGACGCTGAGGAGTTCGAGTACAGGGAGCTGACCTGGCGCCTGTTCTCCCGCAACTTCGCCGCAGGACCGTTCGGCGATTGGGACGGAGTCGGCATTGCCGTGCAGGCATACCTTCAGGATGCGGAGGACTATGTCGATTCCGTTATCGAGTTTGCCGAGCAGCGTGGCGTGCCTTTCCAGGTGAGACTGGTGAAGGGCGCTTATTGGGACTACGAGGTGACCGTTGCCCGGGAGAAGGGCTGGCCGGCGCCTGTCTTCACCGACAAGTCACTCACCGACCTGACGTACGAGAACTTGTTGGGCACGCTGGTCCGCCAGCACCGGCTGGTCAGGGTCGCAGCGGCAAGCCACAACATACGGTGCCATGCCTATGCTGAGGCTATCCGCGAGTCCCAGGGCATGCCTCCGGGCGCCATCGAGCATCAGACTCTGTTCCGCACTGCTGAAGGGATAAGCCGGGCCGTGACCGGCATGGGCTGGGAAAACCGTGAATACGTGCCGGTGGGCAAACTTGTACCCGGGATGGCCTACCTCGTGCGACGTGTGCTGGAGAACGCCTCCCAGGTCGGCTTTCTGCTGCGGAGCAGGCTAGGCGAAGATATTGCCGACCTGCTCCGCCCCCCGCAAGCCCCCGAGCCCGTGCCGGG
>JACPRR010000164.1 GCA_016189825.1 Chloroflexota bacterium | reverse complement strand
CGCAAACTTCACACGCAACATGACCCTGTACGCCAATACATGATGTAAATAATGTCCATAGTCCAGACCCCAGGCTAAGGCCTGGGGCATAGATACGACAACCCCATGCCCACGGCTTCAGCCGTGGGTGGGAATCCGCGTATAATGGTGCCCGTTGCTCCCCTTATGGCAGGATCAAGGCCTTCACGGCTTCTCTCCGGCACAAGGCCTGGAAGGCCTGGTCCGCATCCTCTATCCTGACCTTGTGGGTGACCACCGACTTCACATCTACCTGGCCGGAAGCCACAAGGTTGATCGCCCTGAACCAGGTAGACGGGTTCGTGGACCGGTTCAGCGTGATGATCACGGAACGCGACTTGAGCTCATAGGCATCGAACGAGACCTGCCCTTCAAGCGATGCTGATATGACCAGTTGCCCTACCCCTTTCAGCAGGGTCAACGCTTCGGGCGGGGTGCCCTTCGACGTTGAATCGATGACCACGTCCACACCCAGTCCTTCGGTGGCGGCAAAAACAACGTCGCGCACATTTTCCTTCTCAACATTGATCGTGGTGAAGCCGAGGGAACGGGCAAGCTCCAACCGCTTCTCGCTGCTGGAACGGCCGGTAACGAATACCTTGCCTGCCCCGGAGGCCCGCGCCACCAGGGCTGCCAGCAGGCCTATCGGCCCCGGGCCCAACACTGCGACGTCATCCCCGGCCTTGAACCGTACCAGTGTTTCGAAGGCCCTGACCGCTACACCCAGCGGCTCCAATACGGCGGCCTCCTCGTACGAAATCGAGTCCGGAATCTTATAAAGGTGCAATTGGGGAATCGCGCAGTACTCGGCCATGGCGCCATCGCGGAAAGAGCCGATGTTTGTGCGGTTGACGCACACGTTGAAGTAGCCGAGCTGGCAATTGTGGCAGAAGCCGCATCCTTCGCTGTTGTTCGATGCCACGCGGTCGCCGACCTTGACCGTCCTCACCTCGGGCCCCACCTCCACCACCACTCCCGACGGCTCGTGGCCGATGATCCTGGGCAACTCGATCTTACGCCCGATGCGGGTAAATGCGCCCGGACCTCCTTCGTACAACTTCAAGTCACCCCCGCATATTCCGCAGGCCTTTATCTGTACTAATGCTTCGTTGGGCTTGATCTTGGGGACAGGCACATCCATAACCTGTATGCCCCGTCGTTGTTCCGCCTTGACTACTGCTTTCATTGCGCTGACTCCCGTCGAAATTCGCCTGCCACCTTAGCATCTTTGCACCCAAACTGTCCAGTGCGGATTAGGCGGGGCCCCGCCCGCAGCGGCGGTAGAATGACCTGCAAGTCTAGAAACAACCAAGCTGACAGTTGTGGATCTTGATGTGGCGCGCGTTTGCTGCCCCGGCGACATCCAGGGGGCGCAGATTGAGGCGTCTCGCAAGGGCGAATACTGCCGCGCAGGCCAGCGGGCCGGTCTTGGCCAGGTCCTCAAGTCCTTCCACCGCGGCGGGATCGAGTTTCTTGCCTCCCGGGTGGTGAACAGCCTTGTCCACCTTGAAGCAGCCGAGTTGACAGTCGACTACTCGGATGCCCAGGTCATCGGCTGCATTCCCCACTGCCACCAGGGGAACGCCCAGCCGCTTGCTGATCCCAAAAGCAGTCGCGCACTGCAAGTAGCCGTCATGCAGCGATTCCTTTACCGCGCCCCGAAGCCCGGCCAACGCTTCCGGGTGCGCCTGGCTGCCGGCGTCGCTTTTCATGCGTTTCATCTTCTTGGCTCGGTCCGCATCCCCAAAAGGTCGTGTGGTTGAAGTCATGGCTGCCCTCTCCTGTTGCTTGGTTGCGAAGGTCCGCGTTACGTCCAAGGAAAGACCCTTCGACGTAGTTTACCCTGAGTTCTACCGAAGGGCTCAGGGTGACAGTTATGTCATTCCGAGCTTGTCGAGGAATCTCTTCTTTGTAACCGTTATTCGCGCAATTTGATATTGTACGGGAGTAACGAGATTATTGTCCTGCCCGCTGACCCCGCCCTACAGGACTTTTGTCGCCTTTCTCCCGGCCAAAGGCGGCGCCCTAGCCCCCGATGGAGGCCGTTTCCTGCGCAGGTTGGCGGCGCCGGCGGTTGAGAAGTTTTCGCGTGATCAGGTCGGCGACTCCTGCCACGTCATCCGACGTAAATTGGGGGACATCAACGTCCAATGGCTCATCGGTGACCATCCCCAGCAGATCGGCGCCGGCGGACCTGATGGGCTGGTTCGACCCGCGGCGGTGGACCTCAATCTTTGGATAGCCCGCATCGTGAAAGCCTTCCACAACGGCCAGGTCGAAGTCGCCAACTACGTGGGATAGCACCCCGTCCAGACCTAGCGGTCCGGGGAGGAGGGTGTTGATCATCAATCGCTTGCCTGCATGCAACACGACTGCGTCGCTTCCTGCCCGGGCCAACCGCCAGCTATCCTTACCGGGCACGTCACAATCAGCGTCCTCATGAGTATGTTTCACCACAATAACACGGAGTCCTCGCCCTTTCAATTCGGGGACCAGTCTCTCCAGGAAGGTAGTCTTGCCGCTCTCAGACCATCCCGCGATGCAAACAACGGGTATCATGCCTTGTTCTCCGCTCCGCGCAGCAACCGTTCACGCCGCCGGGCCCATACACGCAGGACGTGATAAAGCACGATCCCGGCAGCGAACCCCCATGCCAGGTTACCTGTTATCAGCCCCACCAGTCCCGTGAGGACACAGACCAGGATATCGCTCCTGCCTCGCACATTTCGCGCCAGCAGGCCGTGCTGCACCCCCACGAACAACACCAGCACGCCGAGCACGGAATATGGTATGAGCGACAGGACTGGCATGGCGCTCCCGTGGAAAAAGAGCGCCAGCGCTAGCAGCAACAGGCCGAGTGTGATGGTCGCCATACCGGTCCTGGCTCCCAGCCGGTAGTGGGCGGTAAGGCCGCCCGAGCCATGGCAAACCGGCATTGCTCCCAGCAGCCCGGCGCCAACATTGGCAATTCCCATTGTCGTTGCCAGGGCTCGCGGCTTGACCCGTTCCCCTTTCTTACCGAAGTACTGTGCGGCAGCGTCAGCGGTGGCGTATATGGCGTTGCCCAGCGTCAAAGGTATCTGTGGTATCACCAGGACAACGAAGGCAATGCCCAGGTCCGCCAGGGTGGGCATACCAACGGCAGGCAAGCTGAGGCCAAAGCGCAGTGACCGCAATCCGGAAAACGATCCCCACAGGCCTCCGACAAGCACGCCGCCGAGCAGCAGTACGAGGGCGGCGGGCACCTTTCTGTTGCGGAGACAAACGATGAGGACGGCGCCCCAACCTGCGGCAAGCAACCAGCCGACCGGGACTGACAGGCTGGCCATCGTGACCGTAGCGGTGTCGCCGCCGATGATCACCTGCTGATTGGAGACAAGAGACAACCCGGCTCTTATCAGGAACAAGGCCACACCCAACTGGACGCCACGAACGACAGCCACTGGAAATAGCTTCGAAATGGCCCCGACCAAACCAGTGACGGCCATGATCAGGAGGAGCAGCCCCATGATTAACCCGGCCGCCGATACCACACTCTGCGAGAGCCCGGTGGCGATGGCGATGGCAGCCACTGCTTTCAGGGGCTGGACAGGCACGGGCAGTCGATAGAACCCACCGCAGGCGACATAGCACAACCCGACCACCAGAAACACACTGGT
>JACPRR010000174.1 GCA_016189825.1 Chloroflexota bacterium | reverse complement strand
GGACGACACTGTCCGCTGCCTGCCAGTCTCTGTCATTAATACAAACGCCTTAGAATGTGTGGCATAGCGCACAGGCAGAGACGCCTATGCCACCCATAGGGATGCAACATCACTTAGTGCGTTCGTGTTAGTACGAAAAAACCCGGTTGCGAACCCACCACGTAGGGGCGTATGGCGATATACCACTGGAGTGCAGACCGCGGGATTTTCATGCTTCACGGTGCTGGCTGAAAAGCCAGAACGGAAAATTACTTCGAAAATACCGGTCGGCAACGCAGGGAGACCGACGAGGCTCGATACGCCCCGTAGGGGCGCGGCATGCCGCGCCCAGGACGCGGATCAGCGCCCAACCGAGGAATATTACAGCAGATAGCAACAGATTCCGGCGCGGCATGCCGCGCGACTACGGCTGCAATTTCGCTCCGTTGTCACGATAGTCGGCCCTAGTCTCTTCCCTCTGTGGGAGAGAGTTAGAGAGAGGGGCTGTTTTCGTCCTTCGTGGTGCCCATAGCAATGGGCATGAGAGATTGCTATGAAAATACCCGGTGGCGCAGGCGTCCCTGCCTGCGCGCCATGCCACAGATTTTGACGCGCTCGTATTAGTTAGGGGCACTGCGTTCCGGGGGTATCCGCGCCGAGGACCAGAGTCGAGTGATGAGCTGCGCAGCCAGCCACCGGTGCGCCCGCTTCGCCCTTCATCAGGTCCAGGAACTGGCTGATCAGCCGCGCGGTCGCTCCCCAGATGATGTGCCCGTCATACCGGTAACCTGGCACCCTTTGCGGCCCGCCGTCGCAGACGAGGAACTCGTTGTTGGGGTAGTCGCTATCGCTCAGCGCATCCAGGGGCAGTTCGACCACTTCGTCAACCTCTTCCCTGCACAGTGTGAGTTCGGGTGGACTACTGAGATACCCAACGTATGGCGTGATGATGTAGTTCGAAGCCACGGTTGGGGTATCATCAAGCGCACCGAGTATCTCCACTGAATGGGTTCTAAGACCGATTTCTTCAGCGCTCTCACGGAGGGCGGTGGCGAGCAGCGAGCGGTCGGCCGGATCCCTGGCTCCACCCGGAAACGACATCTGCCCCTTGTGGTGGGCCACGCGGTCTGTCCTCTTGGTCAGCAAGAGATGCAGCCGCCTGTCCTTTTCGTAGAAAAGGAGCAGCACGGCCGAAGGTACGAGCGAAGCGTCCTCCACCCTCAGCCTCCGGCGACGACTGAGCAGGTCGGCAACCTTGGTCCTGAACTCTACCGGTCCAACCATACTCAGCTATCATAGCATCACCACGGGGCGTGCACAACGCGTCAGGCCTCCCATGTTTGCAACCAATTTGGCGTTTATTGTATACTCGGAATGTTGGAGTTCTGGCCGCCGGGCTGACGGGTTGCGACAGGGGCGGACAATACCGTGAGAGCGAGAGTCCCCTTCGGGGACTTTTTCATGAATGAATATCAAAACAGACCTTTCCGGTTTGTGGAGGAGGATTCCATTGGAACATAACGAGCATACTCATTTCCCGAGATGTCAGAAGTGCAAGACCGGTGACCTGGTGCCGCTATCCGACTTCGGGAGCCAGGGAGCAACCATCCACTATAAATCGTGGGTGTGCACGAATCCCGAATGCGGTTTCAACCTGAAGATCAGGAACGGCGACATCTACATCAATGAGCCCATAATGAGCGGCGCGCTCCATACCGCCCGCGTCCGGCCATAGCTTCGACCCCCTGAAGAAACATGGTGTAGCCGTGTCCCTGTCACTGGCCGCCCGTATCAAGGGGATGGCCCTTGACATGTTATTCCCGCCGCGTTGTGTCGGCTGTAATGCAGCCGGGCAGCTCATCTGCCCGGCATGTACCGCTACCTTGTCGCGCATAGCGCCGCCGGTCTGTCCTCTCTGCGGCAAGCCTCAGCCCCAGGGATCACGATGTCCCGGTTGTTGGGGCTGGCAGCCTTCAATCGATGGCATCCGCTCACCATTCAGCTTCGAGGGAACGATCCGGCAGGCTGTCCACAGCTTGAAGTACCGTAACGTGCGTGCCCTATCGCGGCCTTTGGCTGAACTTATGGCCCAGTACTTCCTGGCCAGCCCGCTTCCGGCAGACATCCTGGTGCCCGTCCCTCTTCATGTCCACCGGATGCGGGAGCGAGGCTATAACCAGTCGACTCTGCTCGCTCGCGACCTTGGCCACACGCTCAACATCCCTCTCGACGAGGAGAATCTGCTGCGCCGCAAGGATACGCCTCCGCAAGCGCGGACGCCCTCCGCCGACCAGCGACAGAGGAACGTGTCGGGAGCATTCGCAATGCGGAGCAGAAAGCTCAAAGGAAAGCGTGTCCTGCTTATTGACGACGTCTGTACCTCTGGAGCAACGCTCGATTCGTGCGCCAGAGTACTCAAACGGGCAGGGTCCGCCAGCGTGTGGGGCTTCACCCTGGCAAAGGAAATCTAAAGGAGGCCACATGGAAGTCCTGATCACCGGCAAGAACATCGAGGTCACCCCTCGCATTCGCGGCTACGTGCAGAAGAAACTGCTGACGCTTGAGCGCCACTTCAAGTCCATTCCGGTGCTGGTACTGCACGTCGTGCTCGCCCGGGAGAAGGCAAAGTCAAGTGAAAAGCGGTTCATCGCCGAGTTCACCACTAACGTGAGGGATGTTGTCCTGCGTTCTGAGGAAACGGCCGATGACCTCCGCCCGGCTATCGACCTCGCGGTGGAGGCACTGGACCATCAGATAGAACGGTTCAAGGGACGGCGCAAGTCGAGGAGACGCGGCGTCTCGGCGCCGGAACAGGTTGCCCTTGCCTCTGAGGAACTGGACCGCCAGGTCTCCTCTCGCATCGCGAGGGTCAAGCAGCATGTCATCAAGCCGATGTCAGTCGACGAGGCCATTGACCAGATGGAGCTTCTGGGACACGACTTCTTCCTGTTCTTCAATCGGGATACAGAGGAACCCAACGTCGTGTACCGGCGCAAAGCCGGCTACTACGGGCTCCTCGAAGCCCGCTCCGAGTGAGCCTGCCCTCATTCTTCGTCGTCCTCTTCTTCGGCAGGCGCCGCAGGCTGTCCCATCTGCGGGAGAAGCACAGTCTCTTTGCCCGCCCGTTTCTTGGACCTCGGCGGCATAGCAGTAACTATCTTGTGAAGCTCCCGCAGCCTGGCAAGCCCTCCCTCGGCGACCACCAGCCCATCCACGCCGGCATCCCACAGGGCGGCCACATCTTCCGCGCTGGCCGAGGCCGGTATCGCCGCCAGCAATGGCCTGTTCAACGCTGCAACGAGAAAGTGGCAGTTCATGAGTTGCTGTACGGACAGGAAGTCAGCGCTTCCTTCGTTTTCCAGCACTACAGCATCGATCCCGACTTTGTCGATGCCGCGCAGCGATGACACCTCGGCGCCATAGGGTACGCGGGCAATACGGGCCAGGCCCTCAACCCTGAGCCAGCGGGCGGGGGCGGTGGACGGCGAAAAACTGACGAAATCGCAGCCCGCCTCCTCGAGCGCTTTCAGATCGGCGTCCCCTCCAGGGAGAAAGGGTCCGCACGGCGCACCCGCGGCGGCTTTGACGATGTCTTCCCACGCTTTAGCATCGGAAGTCTGCGCGAGCAAGGCGTCAGCGCCGGCCTCGACCGCGGCCTTTGCCGACCTGGCATCCGGATGGGCGAGGACAGCGGCCAGCAGCGGTCCCCGCGTCATGGTCGAAGTCGCAGCAGTGCGGAACCCCACGGCCGGGGCGGATGACTCCGTGATGCTCTTGATCTTCTGCAGAAGTCTGCTCATGCGGTCATCTCCTCAACACGATTTTCCGGCCATCGCACGTGCGACGGCCGGACTCAGGACGGACTCTCGAATACAACACAATTATACACTGTTGACATGGGAGCCCCGACCAGCTAAAGTCGGAGGCGGCAAACAGAGTCCTGAACGACCCGAAGACAGGGGGACCCAGATGAGCGTATACAGGTTCGTGGAGCTGGTTGGAACGAGCACGGGATCATGGGAGGATGCCGCTGCGAGCGCAATACATATCGCCTCGAAAACGATACGCGATCCCCGCGTCGCAGAAGTCGAGAAACTCGACCTGCAAATCACGGGTGAGCAAATAACCTTCCGCGCCAAGTTGAAAGTCTCATATAAGGTCGAGGAACCCTAGCGGCAGAGGGGCTGACTACTGAGGGTCCGCCGGGGCATTGAGGGCGCCGCGCCTTGCCTGTCTCAGCGCCCTTACCAGGCGACGTACAACGAACGTAGCCACATAAAGCGCAGTCAGCCCGGCCAGCGCAACCACCAGCATCTCGGACGGCTTCAGTGATGCGGTGGCCCCGACGGTCAGCCCAACCGAAACATATAGCGCATCCCAAACTATGCCGGACATGAGGACTCCCAGCTCCAGGGACTTGAGGTCGCGGCGCGCGGCCAACATGAAAGCCACAGGGATGCGAAGGCCTACCAGCCGGCTGGCAGCGATCGAAAAGGGAGACGGACGGCACATCCGGCCGAAAAACCTGGACTTCTGAACTCTCTGTGGTATCAAGCGCGCCAGTCCAACCTTGCGGCATAGCCTGGCCATGGGGTCGGTGCCCGCCCTTGCAGCGCCGTACAAACAGATCGAACCTACCTGCCTGCCGCCCTGGGCGGCCAGAGCAAGAACAATGAAGTTGGGCACGGACAGGACATGGTTGGCGAGATAGTAGCCCATGAGCAGCCAGACGCCTTCGAGCACATAGGGGACGCCCACAGCGAACTCGCCAAACGCGCATACCGCGACAAACAATGCCAGGGTCGTGGGGTCGAGCTCGGCAAGCAGCGCCAGCGACCTTGTCAGGGCCTCTCCCATCCCTACCCTCCCGCCCGGTTATACGGAGGCTGCCCGATCAGCTCCGCCACGGTCACGAATGCGTAGCCCTTGTCCTGAAGACTCTTGATTATCAGTGGCAGAGCTTCCACGGTCAGTGACTTGGCGGCGTTCACGGTCCCATGCTCGTTGCCGTAGCCATCGTGCAAGTCGATGATTCCGCCAGGCCTGGCCTTCCTGACTATTCGTTCAGCCACCGCTTGAGCATCATTGGTATGCAATTCGTTGGTCGCGATGCTCCAGTTGACCGCAACGATATTGTCTCTTTGCAGATATGCCAGCTCCCAGGGCGACTTCTTACCGTGGGGAGGCCGGTAGAAATGGGGCGCCACGCCGACGACGCTGTAGATCGCCCGCTGGGCCGCCTCGACGTCCCTGGCGCCCTTTATTGTCAGCGCATGGTTCGCGTCGTGGCTGTACGAATGATTGCCCAGGACATGTCCTTCTGCCACGACCCGCCTGGCGGTATCCGGATATAGCTCAACATTCTTGCCCGTGAAGAAGAACGTCGCCTTGATCCCCTGGCTATCAAGAATGTCGATTATCTGAGAGGTGTAGGGCTCGTTCGGTCCATCGTCGAAGGTAAGCGCGATCACCCTGGCGCCGGGACGGGCTTTCGAGTAGACCTTGCCGAACACGGTAGAGCCCGGATTGAAGTAGCCTTCAGCGGCAAGGCCGACTGCCAGCAGCAGCAGCGCTACCAATGAAAGCCTGAGCAGCGGCGCCTTTTTCACCGGCAGCCGGCCGGAGACGCTATCGTACAATGCGTGCGAGAACCCGCGAAACACATTGACGCAGAAATCCCTGATAATGACATGATTCGGCTTCCTGACCCGACGCGGCGAAGTGCGACAGGAGAGCCCCCTGTCATAGACGACCTTTCCCACCCGGCTAAGCTGTGAGGCAATGCCGTACTGGTCAGGCGCGTACAGCCGCACGTCATAGCCCCTGACCTTCAGGAAGGCCTCTCTGCGAAAGGCGAAGTTAGCTCCGGCTATTATGCCCGGCCGCCCCATACATCCGACAGCCAGAAGGTTCGTGAAATGCCGGAGTAACGTCTCGATCTTGCCCAGCGGCATCGGCTCACGATAGACAAAAACGCCGGCCACTGCAACAACGCGCGGGTCCGCAAAGTGGCGCCCTATCTTCGCCAGCCAGTCCTTGGGGTACAACGTGTCAGCGTCTGCCTGTACAACAATCTCGCCCCTGGCCTGGAATGCGCCCTCCCTCCTGGCCAGAAAGACATTGCGCTTCGTCTCCGAGAAGGTCACCCTCGCCCCTAGCTTGCGAGCTATCTCGACCGTCCGGTCGGTGCTGCCGTTGTCGACGACGACGACCTCGTACTCGCCGGCATAGTCCTGTTCGAGGACCGACTTGAGGCAGTCACCCAGGAACTTCTCTTCATTCAATACCGGGATGACTATGCTGATCACTTGAACCCAACCCCAAAACTGAATAGTCTCAGGCTATCATACCGATGCGATTCCATTTTGGCAAGAGTGTATCCGGGCCAAACTGCGGAAGAAGATCAAAAAATGCGGGCTGGCGATCCGAACTAATACAAGCGCACTGAGTGATGTTGCATGACTGCGAGTGCCACCCTTCGTCATTCCGGCGAAAGCCGGAATCCAGTTCCTCCGGC
>JACPRR010000162.1 GCA_016189825.1 Chloroflexota bacterium | reverse complement strand
TGATGTCCTTGTCGGGATCTTCCCTCTCAAGGTACAGGAGCTCGGCGATAATGAGATTAGCCACCTGATCATTGATCTGAGTGCCAAGGAAGACAACGCGTTCCCTCAGCAGCAGCGAGTATATGTCAAACGCTCGCTCTCCACGGGCCCCGGTCTCAATAACCATCGGTATCACGTTCTGGGGATGGTTTTCCATGTTTTCTCCTCCTCAGTGTTATGTGCGCCCGGAACAGCCGGGGAGCGTCACTCCATTTTCTCAGCCTCAGCGCCAGCGCTCCCGGGCGCCGGCTCTGCCGGCCCACCGTTTTCGGCCTTCCCGCTGACGATGTCAATCAACCTCGCCATAGTCTTCCGCGTTAGCGTGCCGCTGGCCACCGAGGCCTTCACCTGTGGCAGGCCGAAGAACTTCGTCATCTCTTCCTTCTTGTCCCCCGCATCCCTGGTCAACCGCTCGATATCGGCGGATACCTCTTCGCCCTTGGCCTCGATCTTCTCCATTTCCGCAAGCTTGCCCAGGGCGAGGGACCGGCGCAGCCGCTTTTCGGCAACAGGCTTGAGCTGTTCGCGCATCTGTTCCTCAGTCTTGTTCGCGGCCCTCAACAGGTCCTTGAGTTTCTTGCCCTGCCGCTTCGCATTCTCCTCCTCCCGCATCACAAGGCGGTCTATTTCGTCTTCAAGCAGAACAGGCGGATAGTCCATTTGCGCACATTCCACAAGCCTGTCCAGAGCCGCATCTTCGTACTTGGACTTCTCGTTCGCCTCGGCCCTCCGCTGCAGGTCAGACTTCACCTTGTCCTTGAGCGCCTCCACGGTTTCAACGTTCATGCCAAGGCTCTTGGCGAACGCATCGTCCAGCTCGGGTAGCTCTTGCTCCTTGACCTCCGTTACAGTGACCTTGAAATCGCAGGCCTGGCCGCGGAACTCACCAGCAGGATGTTCCTTCGGGAAGACCAGGCTGAACTCTCGCTGCTCACCCTTGACTGCGCCCTCCAGCTTCTCCGGGAATCCCGGCAAGGGCATGTCGAAGTCCTTCATGACGCGATAGGGCGCGTCCTTTTCGCTCACTATCTGGCGTTCGCCGACACAACCGGCGATGGTCATCGTTATAATATCATTGTATCGCACCGGCCGTTCTACCGGTGTGAACACAGCCTGCTGCTGGCGGAGCTGTTCCACGACCTCGTTGACCTGCTCCTCGGTAACATTTACAGCCTCAGCCTGGACCCGCAACGCCCTGTGATCGCACAAGGTAATCGTCGGCCTCGTCGGCACGGTCGCTTTGAAGTGGACCGGTTCGACGCTCACCAGCTCGTAGCGCGGCCGGGCAATTGCCTCTATCTTCTGTTCTTCTATGGCCTTTTCGCAAGCCTCGGGTATCAAGTGCTCGACAGCGTCCTCCAGCAACACGCCCCTGCCCACGTGACGCTCCAGGATGGCCCGTGGAGCTTTCCCCTTCCGGAATCCGGGCACGCTGGTGCGTTGCACCACGTGACGGTACGCTATCTCCATGTATTTTTCGACTTCGGCCGGCTCCATTTCCACGTCGAGCACGACCTGGCTATTCTCTGCCTTCTCGGCTGTTACTTTCACGATGACCTCCATCTATTGGGCGTACCAGGCTTCATTTCTTGTCTTCACTCGCTATGCAGAGATGCAACTCAGCGAGTTGCTCCGGGGATACTTCCGAAGGAGCGTCGGTCATGAGGTCCACAGCATTCTGGTTCTTGGGAAAAGCAGTGACCTCTCGAATGGTCTTCTCTCCAGCAAGGAGCATGACGATACGGTCTATGCCAGGGGCGATGCCTCCGTGGGGAGGCGCCCCATATTCGAAGGCGTCGAGCATGTGACCAAAGCGTGCCATGATGTCATCTTCAGTATACCCGAGCAACTTGAATATCTTGTCCTGGACTTCACGACTATGTATGCGGATGCTCCCGCTCGAAAGCTCATATCCATTGCACACGATATCGTAGTGCCGGGCGCGGACTTTCCCCGGGGCCGTGTCCAACAGCGCCATGTCTTCCTCAACCGGAGCCGTGAACGGATGGTGCACCGAATCCCAACGACGTGTATCGCTGTTCCATTCCATCAACGGGAAATCTACCACGAAAGCAAACGCCATCAGGGATGGGTCCGCAAGCCCCAGGCGCTGGCCAAGCTCCATGCGCAAATCGCTGAGCGCGGCTCGCACCACTTCAGTTTTCCCGGAAACAATCAACACCAGGTCGCCCGGCTTCGCCCCACACCGCTGCGCGATCGCCTGGAAATCAGCCAACGACAGCACCCTGGAGAGGGTTGACTTGACGTGTTCCGCCTTTAGCTCTTCCATGGCGCTCGGGGCCTCCGCCCCGATGGAGATGGACATAAGTCCCTTCGCGCCTCTGGCTTTCGCGATCTCCGTCAACTCATCAACCTGCCGCCTGGAATAGCCTGCGCAGCCGGTCGCGCCCAGGCACTGGATGGCGCCTCCCTCGGCCAGTGCGGCCTTGAATGGAGGAAAATCGAGATGTCCCACGATATCCGTTATGTCATGCAACTCAAGGCCGAACCGTATGTCCGGCTTATCGTTCCCGTAGCGCTCCATGGCTTCGACAAAGCGCAATCGAGGGAAAGGTTTGATCAGCTTCAGATGAGGACACAACTTCTCCACCATCGCTGTGAACATATCCTCGACAAGCTGCAACAGGTCCTCTTCATCGACAAAGCTCATCTCGAGGTCCAGTTGGGTGAACTCCGGCTGTCGGTCTGCGCGGAGGTCCTCGTCCCGGAAGCAGCGGGCTATCTGATAGTACCGCTCGATCCCGGCGACCATGAGAAGCTGCTTGAGTTGCTGAGGCGATTGCGGCAGTGCGTAGAACTTGCCCGGCTGTATGCGGCTGGGGACCAGATAGTCGCGGGCTCCCTCGGGAGTACTCTTGATAAGGATCGGCGTCTCCACCTCGATGAAGCCGCGCTCATCCAGGAAATCACGCATGAACTTGGTCACCTTGTGCCGGAGGATCAGGTTGTCCCTCATACGAGGGCGCCGCAGGTCCAGGTATCGGTACTTGAGCCTGAGGTTCTCATCGACCTCAACATCCTCATTGATGTAGAAGGGCGGCACCTTCGAGGAATTCAAGATCGAGAGAGTACTGGCGACGACTTCAATCTCGCCTGTCGGCAATGCCTTGTTTTCGGTCCCCTCCGGCCGGATCGAGACTGTGCCCTTGACCTGCACCACGAACTCCGGGCGCAGCTTCTCAGCAGTACGATGCGCCTCGCCCGACGTGGCGGGATTGAATACTACCTGTGTTATGCCATCCCGGTCGCGCAGGTCAATGAAGATAAGCCCACCGTGGTCTCGCCGCCGGTGCACCCACCCGGCGAGGGTAACTCCGGCCCCCGCGTCGAGGCGAGTGAGTTGGCCGCAGGATTTCGTCTTGAGCAAAAGGTTCCTCCGTAGCGCGAGGGAATGCAATGAGATTACTGCCCAAAAAGTTAGTATATATTACGCAGAAGCACACATTCAACAAGCGGACATAGTGCATAGTCGAGAGAACCATTGGCGTGTCTTCGCTACCCCCTGTTAACCAAACAAACCAAACAAATGGCGCGGTATTGAATCTGAGCCAGGAATTGTTTGGGAAACAATTCGAGGCCGCGCGCAGATTCGCGGCAGCTTCGATTGGAATTGTTTCGCGGCGTTATTTTTGCGCGCCATGGCCTGTAACCTCAACGGCGC
>JACPRR010000181.1 GCA_016189825.1 Chloroflexota bacterium | reverse complement strand
GCTCAGGGCAGGCTAGCTCGGAATGACATATTTGTCACCCTGAGCCCTTCGGTAGAACTCAGGGTAAACTGCGTCGAAGGGTCTCTCCTCGAACGTAACGCGGACTTTCGCAAACAAGCACTAGCAACGAGCAAATAGCACGGTTCAGGGGGTTGGAAATGAGGAATTGGCGATTGATCTTTGTGCTACTGGCGGCGCTCTCGGCTCTTGCGCTGGTTTTCTCCGGCTGCGCCGGCAAGGGCGTGGTGCGGACAACCCCGCAAGCTGCGACGCAGACGGTGAAGCCGGCCGCGACAACGACAGCGACGCCGGCGCCCACAGGGCCATCCGGCCAGCTACGCGTGGCGTTGGGCACTTTCGGTGAAGAACGTTTCTACCCCCCGAGTGCTTCCACGACCAATTTGTGGTCGATACTCGGCCCCATGTATGACTGGATGTTCAGGCTGAAGGGGCAGGACCTGACTCCGGGGATAATCGAAAAATGGGCCATGGCCCCCGATGGCCTGTCATGGACCTACAACGTCCAAAAAGGGGTGAAATGGCACAATGGCGACAACCTGACCGCCAGGGACGTCAGCTTCACCATCGATCGATACCGCGCCCCTGACGCTCTGCATGTTTACCTCAAACAGATGGTTGACCGCGTCGAGATAGTCGACGACTACACCCTCCGCATCTTCACCAAGGGCGTGCAACCATACCTTCCCAATATGAGCACTTTGCACGATCCCGCCGATGGGGCTGTACTGCCCAAAGACTATTTCGAACGGGTCGGGATGGAGAAGTTCCAGCTCAGCCCCGTTGGCAGCGGCCCGTTCAAGTTTGTCAGCCACGCACCCGGAGACAGCGTCATCTTTGAGGCCGTGGACAAGCACTGGCGGCAGACGCCTGCATTCAAGAAGCTTTCGTTGATACTGATGCCGGAGGAAGCCACGCGGATAGCGGCCCTGAAGACTGCGTCGGTAGATATCGTTGAAGTAGGGTTGGAAGGCGCCAACCAGGTGGAGGCGGCTGGCCTGAAGGCTATCAACCTGGACGTCATGATACCATGGATGACTATTTGGGGGTCCTACTCTCCCAAGGTTGCGGGCACGCCGATCGCGGACGTACGGGTGAGGCAGGCCCTGTCATTGGCGATAAACCGTGAGGAGATAGGGAAGACCTTCTTCCGCGGGAAGTATACCCTTCCCTATGTAGCCGGTTTCCCGGAAGGCGCCGCTGACCTCGACCTCGCCTCTTGGAAAAGCTACGCGGCCAAAGCCTACCGCTATGACCCTGAGGAAGCGAAGCGCCTTCTCAAAGAGGCCGGATATGCCAATGGGTTCAGCATGAAACTGTACACTTTTGCCATGAGCGGCGCGCCGTACCTGCCGCAGCTTGGCGAGATTGTGTCCGGCTACTGGGCGAAGATCGGGGCCACGGTGCAGCCGACGCCGGTAGACTATGGCGGGGTGTTCAGGGGCTGGTCCCTGGGGTTGACTGAGCCCAAGCCGGAGCTGCTCGGACAGGCATCGGTGTGGCGGCTGACCAACAACCCCGTTACCACGAAGAACTTGACCGCCACTTTCTCCGGTACCACCAGGACGATGGCGCTCCTGGGCACGGCGAAGCCGGACCTGGACAAGCTAATCAGCGATGCCATGAGCGAGCCTGACACGGTGAAGAGACGGGGGATGCTGGCAAAGGCCATGCAGGCGGCTGCCGACTCCTGGGTGGTCTTGCCCATTACCAGCGTGCCGGTGACTGCCGCCCTGGGACCGGGGGTAAGCATAGATTTCCCGCAGCCGGCCATCTCACTGGTCTTCCATCTTGAGTTGGCAAAACATACCAAATAGCAGGGCAGAAAGGCGTTCCCCTGCGACGTAGGGGCGGACCTTCGTGTCCGCCCGCCCGGCTGGCCGACAGGGACGCCGGCCACTACGTTTTCAGGGATACTCATGTTAATGACATCCTTATCACCCTGAGCGAAGTCGAAGGGTCCTTTTCCGCATATGCCGCGGACTGGCGCAATTAGGCACTATCCCTATGCCCATTGGCCAATCGACGAATAACCCTCTAATTCATAAAGCGAGGAGTGAGACATGAAACTAGAAGGCAAGGTAGCGATTGTGACGGGTTCAGCGCGAGGTGTCGGCGAGGCGACCGCCAGGCTGTTTGCGGCCGAGGGCGCAGCGGTAGTATTGACGGATGTCCTCATCGATCAAGCGCGCAGCGTCGCCGACCAGATCACGCGACAGGGCGGCAAAGCAATCGCCATCAAGGCGGACGTTTCCCGGCGAGGCGAAGTCCAGGACCTGGTCAAGGAAACAGTAAGCAACTTCAAGACGGTCCACGTTCTGGTGAACAACGCGGCTATCCTGCGGCGGCAACGCATCCTGGATATCACCGTGGAGGACTGGGACAACATGCAGGATGTGAACCTGAGGGGCCCCTTCAACTGCACACAGGCGGTCCTTCCTTACATGATGGAGCAAAAATACGGCAAGATCGTGAACATCTCATCCCTGGGGGGAATCCGCGTAACTAATTCGAGTTTCGCCCATTACGCAGCGTCGAAGGCCGGGGTTATCGGGCTGACACGGGTCACGGCCCTTGAAGCCGGCTGGTACGGGATAAACGTGAACGCGATCGCCCCGGTTGCCATCATCACCGATATGTCGCGGACACAGCGAACAAAGGAAGAGCTCGAGAAGTTCATCGAGGAGGGCAAGGAGCGGTCCTTGATCCGTCGCGTTGGCCGGCCGGAGGACATAGCCAACCTGGCCCTGTTCCTTTCGAGCGATGATTCCAGCTACATTACCGGCCAACTCATATCCTGCGATGGCGGGCGGAGCTGCTACAACTAGCAGAAGCGAATGGTTCTCCCTCTCCCTTCGAAGGAGAGGGCAGGGAGAGGGTGACTGGCTAAACTCTTGTCTCAATTTTTGGAGGTGAACAAACGTGAGGGCAATAGACAGGCCTGCCGACAGGGGCACTGAGCTGATGGATGGGCTGATGGCGGGGTCCATCGACATGCACGTGCACTTCAACCCTGATTCCAACCTGGTGCGGCGACTTGACGCATTGCAGACGGCAGAATACGCGCGGGACCTGGGCATGAGGGCATTGGTGCTCAAGAGCCGGGATTACAACACCGTTCCGGTGGCGCAGCTTGTCAGCAAGCTGGTGCCGGAGGTAGCCGTGTATGGCGGCGTCACCCTGAACCCGGAGGTCGGCGGGTTGAATGTGGCCGCCGCCGTTGCCGCGGCGAAGATGGGGGCGAAGGTAATCTGGATGGCGACAACCGGTGCCGCAAACTCGAAAGCGAAGACGGAAAGGACCAGAGGGTTGGACCTTGCCGGCTATGGCGCCGGGGTCTGCGTCCTCGACTCAAGCGGAAAGCTCCTGCCCGAGGCTAAGGAAATCATAAGGATAGCCAGGGAATATGACATCGTTCTGGGGACCGGCCATTTGTCGGTAGCCGAGGACTTCGCCCTTGCTGAGGAAGCGACGGCAGTGGGTTTCGCCAAACTGGTTATCACACATGCTCTGCAGGGGGAGCGGTCCGGCATGGACTCCTTCCTCACTGCGGAGCAGATAACACAACTGGCCCGGGGCGGGGCATTCATCGAGCATTGTTTCTGGGGATGGATGCCCACGGTATCGACAGACGATCCCATGCAGCTCGTCGAGTCGATGAAATCTACCGGGCCGGAGCGGTGCATTATGAGCACAGATTTCGGGCAGATATATCATCCACCCGCGCCCGAGGGCTTCCGCCTGTTCATCGCTACCAGGATTAGGGTGGGCGTCAGCGAGTAAGACATCGAGACCATGATCAAGGCCAATCCGGCGAAGCTGCTCGGCCTGTCCTAGAAGCGGTTCTCGCTCCAGCCACCAGCGCCACCTTTGTACCTTACGAGTGGTGGGCTGGATAAGGACGGGCTCGTCAGGCATCTCCGCCACCTCGAATCCTGATCCTCTTGTTGTCTATGATAATCAGGCTGCCCTGCAGCCGTTCCTCGGGGACACTTTCGAGAATCCGTCCGAGCGCCCATTGGGTTTGTTCAGTTGTCGTGGGCCAGACGCGCAGACGGACAACGCCGTGGTGTTTTCCCAGCGGGTAGAACCGGGCATCGGCGAAATCCTCATCGTAGGTAACGATGAT
>JACPRR010000166.1 GCA_016189825.1 Chloroflexota bacterium | reverse complement strand
TCCTGACCCTGTCGAAGGACGGCCCCTGAGGCACTCGAAGGGCTCGAAGGACTCGAAGGGCGTACCGCTCAGGGTAAACTGCAGTCGGTATCCAGAGAACACGGTATCCCAGGCTTTCTGGATTCCGGCTCAGGGGCCGGAATGACGTTTCGCGAGGGCCTAACGCCCCTCCATGCTCGTCATTTTCTCAACCCTGAGGGCGTGCCGCCCGCCTTCGAAAGCGGCGGTCATGAAAACTCTGAGTATCTCTTCCGCGGCTCGTTTCTCAACTATCTCAGCGCCCAGGCATAGCACGTTAGCATCGTTGTGTTGTCGCGCCCTGCCCGCGGTGAAGACATCATGGCACAACGCAGCCCGCGCCCCCTTGACCTTGTTCGCTGCAATGCTCATGCCAATGCCGGTACCGCAAATCAGTACTCCACGGTCTTCCTTTCCTGCCACGACGGCCTGCGCCACCTTGCAGGCGACATCCGGATAATCAACCGACGCCTCGTCGTACGTCCCCAGGTCTTCACAGGTGTGCCCGAGTTCCACACCATAGATGATCAAATCGCGCTTCAGGCCTAGCGCACGATGATCGCAGCCAAATGCTATGCGCAAAGTCCTGCCTCCCGACAAATTTGCAGGATCGTCTCCTTGGCGATGGCGCCCTCTCTAATCACCTCTGGCACATCTTCCTTGAAGTCGACGACAGTTGACTCTACGCCACCAGGGCTTTCGCCATCAATTACCAGGTCCACTTCTCCAGCGAAGTGCCTGCGCACTTCCCTGGCCGTGCGGCAACTCGGCATCCCGTGTAAGTTGGCGCTGGTGCCAATCAATGGCGCACCCAGCGCACGGCACAGGAAAGCGGGCACAGGGTGGGCTGGCACGCGGACTGCTACCCGGTCGCACCGCGCGGTCACGATATCAGGAATGCGGTCCTGCTTCGGCAACACGAGCGTCAGGGCGCCCGGCCAGAACCGCTCTGCAAGCGCCATGGCGGCCCGGGGCACCGAACGAGCCACGCTCGGAAGCTGACCTACCTCGGGGATGAGGATGGGCAAGGCCAGATGCCGCGGCCTTTTCTTCACCTCGTACACCCTGACCACTGCGATTGAATTGAGAGCATTGCAGCCCAGGCCGTAGACAGTGTCCGTGGGATAGGCCACGATACCACCACCTCGCAGCACTCTCGTCGCCGCGCCAAGCTGGCGGGCCAGTTCTCCGTCCGGCTCGTTACACATGAAGCAGGACGGAGTATAGCACGGGAGTGCGGACTTCCGGAAATTGCCCGCCACTGACAGCCAGATACCGTTGCCATGGCGGAAAACTGAGGCAGTTCTTGCTTGACCTGCCGCGAAGCGGGATGTTAAGCTTTGCCATGAGTGACGCTCCGGTGACTAATTCCTCCTCCGACACCGCCGCGACGCATCCCGTGGTCGCAGCATCAGCTATGAAACTAGCTGCGCTGCCCGCGCTCCTGGATGCCAGCACGGTAGCTGCCAGCATGGCTCCCGCGCCTGTGGTGGAGACTCGCCGTATCGCGGCCAGCGGCGACATCGAAGTCTCAACATATCTTGAGATTGCAAAGGAGAAGACGGGCGAGCAGTCACAGCCGCGGGACACCGCTCCACCGGCCGAGCAGGAAGCAGTCGCCATTATCGATTTTGGCTCGCAGTACAGCATGCTCATAGCGCGCCGGGTGCGTGAATGTCATGTCTACTGCGAGATATTGCCCCACGACGTCAGCAAGGAGAGACTGGCTGCCCTGAGGCCCAGGGGCATCATCTTCTCGGGAGGGCCCGCGAGCGTCTACGCGCCCGGCGCCCCGCTTGCTCCCGCACATATCTATGAGAGCAAGCTGCCCATACTCGGCATCTGCTACGGCATGCAACTGCTGGCGCACCAGTTGGGTGGCAAGGTAGCGCCGGCTGACCAGCACGAATACGGCCACGTCGTGCTGAACGTCAGCACGGTGGGCGCCTCGCAGCTTTTCGCCGGCCTGCCGCCGTCAATGCCAGTGTGGATGAGCCACGGCGATCATATCCTGGTGATGCCACCCGGGTTTTCCTCTCTTGCCTACACTGAGAACGCGCCGGTTGCGGCGATGGGCAACGGCGCAGGCATTTTCGGCTTGCAATTCCATCCCGAAGTGGTGCACACGCCTGACGGTTTGAGCATCCTGCGCAACTTCCTTTACAAAGTGTGCGGCTGCAAAGGCAACTGGACCCCGGGCAATTTCATCGCCGACACTACCCGCCGCATCCGGGAGCAGGTGACGAACGGGCGCGTGATATGCGCCCTCTCCGGCGGCGTCGACTCAGCCGTAGCGGCAACACTAGTTCATCGCGCGATCGGCGACCAGTTGATTTGCATTTTCGTCAACAATGGTCTCCTCCGCCGCGAGGAAGCTGAGCGCACGCTTTCGACCTTTCGACGCCACATTAAGATGAACGTGGTGTACGTTGATGCGACTGACCGTTTCCTGGACCGACTGAAAGGCGTCACCGACCCCGAGGAAAAGCGGCACCGTGTTGGCGAGGAGTTCATCCACGTCTTCGAGCAGGAGGCGGCGAAGCTCGGAGAGGTCGAGTTCCTTGCCCAGGGAACGCTCTACCCCGACGTTATCGAAAGCGCTACGCCCGACCACACGGCTGCTGCCCGCATTAAGACGCACCACAACGTGGGCGGATTGCCCGCCCGGATGACTCTGAAGCTCATCGAACCGCTACGGCACCTGTTCAAAGATGAGGTCCGCCAGGTTGGCCTGGCCTTGGGACTGCCGGAGGACATGATCTGGCGGCAGCCGTTCCCGGGACCTGGTCTGGCGATACGGATCATCGGCGAAGTCACCAGGGAGCGGCTCGAGGTCTTGAGGTCCGCGGACTGGATCGTGATGAACGAGATCAAGAAGGCGAAACTCTATCACCAGCTATGGCAGAGCTTCGCTGTGCTGACCGACGTCAAGAGCGTCGGCGTCATGGGCGACTACCGCACCTACGGGCGCCTTGTCGCCATTCGAGCTGTGGTGAGCGAAGATGCCATGACTGCCGACTGGGCGCGGCTACCGTATGACCTGCTCGCCCGCATCTCTAATCGTATCGTGAACGAGGTCCCCGGGGTAAACCGCGTCGTTCTCGATATCACCAGCAAACCTCCGTCCACTATAGAATGGGAATAGCCCGGCAACGGGACCAGGGAGCGAATGCAATGAAATTCGACGGCGATGACGAGGTGTGCGCAGAGGATAGCGATGAGCTCGATGCGGCGATGCTAAGAGAGGAACTGGTGGCCGAACTTGAGGCGATCAACCAGTAC
>JACPRR010000024.1 GCA_016189825.1 Chloroflexota bacterium | reverse complement strand
GCTTTCGGCGAGGAGAACCTGTACCCGGCCACGGCCTCGTGGACCACCAGAACCGGCCTACTGGCCCCTATGTATGATTGGCCGATCGCACTGAAAGGGATGGACCTGGCGCCCGGAGTGGTCGAGAAATGGGAACTCGCCGCGGACGGTCTTTCGTGGATATACAACGTCCGGAAGGGAATCAAGTTCCACGACGGTTCAAGCCTTACTGCACGGGACCTGAAATTCACTTTCGATAGCGCATTGGCCCCGAAGAGCGTGGCGACCTACCTCAAGGGGATGGTCGACCGGGTGGAGGTGGCAGGCGACTTCATAGTTCGGGTGTTCACCAAGGGCCCGCAGCCCTACTTGCCTAACATGACCACCCTGTACGATCCTTCCGAGGGAGCGGTAGTGCCCAAGGACTACTTTGAGCGCAGCGGAGCATCCGGCTTCGCGGAGCGTCCAGTTGGCTCCGGACCGTTCGCGTTTGCCCGCCGGGTTCCCGGCGACAGTATTCAATTCGAGGCGAACCTGGGTTACTGGGGACAGGTGCCCGCGTTCAAGAAGTTGACCATAAACCTCATGCCGGAGGAAGGAACACGCGTGGCAGCCCTGAAGACCGGAGAATTGGATGCCATTGAGGTGGGATTCGATGCCGCTCGTGCCCTGGAGACAGCAGGCTACACTACGCCCGCACTTGATTTCGTGATTCCCACCATCCACCTCTTCGGAGCATATGACTCGCGCGGCGCGAGCTTGCCGCTGGCCGATGTCAGGGTTCGCCAGGCGCTCTCGCTGGCGATCAACCGCGACGAGATAAGGAAGACGTTCTTCTACGGCAAGGCCGACCCCGCGTTCGTTTCGCCGCTTCCGGAAGGCACGGCCGATCTGGATACTGCGTTCTGGCGTGACTATTCCGACAAGCTGTACCGGTACGACACAGCGGAGGCGAAGCGGCTGCTGACCGCGGCGGGCTATCCCAACGGTTTCACCCTGAAACTGTACACCTTCGCGATGACCGGAGCGCCCTATTTGCCCAAGCTCGGAGAGATAACCGCGGGGTACTGGGAGAAAGTGGGCGTCAAGGCACAGGTGACGCCGGTGGACTACGGTGTCTTCCGGACCATGTACATGAAGTCCCCTCCCGACCCGGCATTGGTCGGCTCGGCGCTAGTATGGCGCCTTACTGACAATCCCATTGCGCCGAAACCGATGACCTCAACCTACGCTCCGGTCGCGGGTAAGCTGCAATTGCTTTCGAATGCGATGCCCGACCTGGCCGCGCTCATCGATGGGGCGATGACGGAGCCGAACACCGCCAAGCGACGGGACATGCTGGCGAAGGCAGTCAAGACGGGAGCGGAGACGTTCGTCGGCCTGCCGATCTCGACGGCGCCGATGATGTCCGCGCTTGGCCCGAACGTCAAGATTCCCTTCCCCAAGCCGGCTATCTCGCTCTCGTACTATCTGGGAATAGCGACGCATGGAAAATAACATACGGCCACAATGGCGGGAGCAAGCAGGGGTTGAACGCATAGCGGTAGCTAGCGTTACGTACGAGGAGAGACCCTTCGACTTCGCTCAGGGTGACATACTTGTCATTCCGAGCTTGTCGAGGAATCTCTCCTACTAACCGGGGTTCGTGCAAGTAATTCCGATTTGCAGTCAAGATGACAGGCCGAAGCACAGGCAGAGACGCCTGTGCTACCTCGATAGCAACTGCGAATAAGTACTAATATCGAATCTGATTACGGAGGTTTGGCTATGGTCACCACTATAGCAGCCGCGGAGACGGAAGTTGTTGCGCTTACCGGCAGGGTCAAGAAGCGCAGGGACGAATACCTGAATGCCACATCGCATATTTGCGCCGAGAGGGCTCACCTGGCTACCCAGGCCTGGAAGGAGACCGAGGGCGAGCCGCTCATGTTACGAAGGGCCAAGATATTCAAGAAGATCATGGAAGGGCTCTCCGTCGCCATACTCGAGGACGAGCTTATCGTCGGCAGGCAGACGAAGTACGTCAGGGGGACGGGGCCCAGCATAGAATACCGGCCCGACGACGTTGCGGACGTCTTCAAGGCTGACAAACTGACCACTTCGGGCGTCAACCCGGCAGCGGTGAGCGAGGCCGAAAAGCAGAGCCTGATTGCTGACGCGGCCTATTGGAAGTCGAGATCGGTTTCCGACCTGGCTGCCAGGGCTGAGCGCGACGTATTCGGGGACCAAATCGAGCGGCTGAGAAAAGCCCGCCTGGTCATGGCGAACGAGCACAAGCCGACCTCGTCAAGGTTCGTCGACTACGGGCGGGTCATCAACGAGGGGCTCGTCGGCATAATCGCCCGGGCGAAGGACAGGATCCGGAAGATCACCTATTCAGATGAAAAAGACCTTGACCGCTTCTACTTCCTCCAGGCGGTAATCATCTCATGCGAAGCCTTGATCACGTTCGCCGGCCGGTATGCGGCTGCCGCGGAGGATCTGGCGAAGAAGGAAAGTGACACCCGCAGGAAAGAGGAACTCGAGGAGATCGCCGAGATATGCCGGAAGGTCCCGGCCTACCCCGCCAGCAGCTTCCGTGAGGCGCTGCAGAGTTTCTGGTTTGTCCAAATATCCATTCAACTGGAAAGCTCGGGCGACGGGATGACCGCTGGCCGGATGGACCAGTATCTTTACCCGTACTATAAGCATGACAACGAGAACGGCTTGCTGACAATCCAACAGGCGGCAGAGCTCCTGGGCTGCCTCTGGGTAAAGTTCACCGAAATCGAACACCTGAAAGGCGCGGTGGTACGGGACCAGTCCATGAGTTCCGCGTTTCAAGACGTAACCCTCGGCGGCGTCACCATGGACGGCAAGGACGCCAGCAACGAGCTGACATACCTGCTCCTCGAGGTTGCGCGGCAGCTCAAGACCCCCCAGCCGCCCCTTTACGTTCGTTGTCACAAAGGCACCCCCGAGGAGCTGTGGATGAAAGCGGCTGAGGTGAACCGGGACAGAGGAGACGGGGTGCCCGCGTTCCTCAACGACGAAGCTGTGCAGCTCACCCTGCTGGGATATGGCATACCGTTGCCGGCGGCCCGCGATTGGATAGCGATGGGATGCGTGCTTCCCATGATAAACCATGCCTGCCACAGCGGCAGTTTCGTGACCATCAGCACGCCTAAAGTGCTCGAACTGGCTCTCAACAACGGAGTCGATCCCCGGACGGGCGAGCGCCTGGGCCTTGAAACCGGTGACGCGACTGAGTTCCGCTCGTACGAGGAACTGTACGACGCCTTCAAAAAGCAGTTTGAGCATTTCCTGGTCCTGCTGCTCCAGCGGGACCGCATGTTCAAGGAGATTCGGCGACGGAACTACGCGCTGCCGTTCACCTCGGCCTTGCTTGACGATTGCGTTGAAAGGGGACTTTCGTTCTGGGAGGGCGGAGTGCGCTACCCGCAGCTCGCCCTCGGCGTATCAGACCGGGGAGACCAGAACGTAGCCGACTCGTTGGTCGCGGTCAAGAAGCTTGTCTTCGAAGACAGGGCGATCACCATGTCCGAACTGCTGGAGGCTTTGAGGGTCAATTTCGAGGGCAAAGAGAAGATCAGGCAGATGCTGCTCGCCGCTCCCAAGTATGGCAACGACAACGACTATGCGGACGAAGTGTTCGATGATCTGTCGTTATGGTTGCAGCGCCGGATCCACCAGGAGAAAGAGTTGACCGGGTTCCCGGTGAGGATCGGCAGGGGTGGGGCAACGCAGCACTACGCAATTGGCAAGATGGTCGGCGCTTTGCCGGACGGAAGAAAGGCGTGTGAGCCACTGGCCGACGGCAGCCTGTCGCCGATGCGGGGGGCCGACCTGAAGGGGCCGACGGCAGTGATAAACTCGGCCTCTAGAGTGAACCATACCGAATCGAACACGAGCACATTGTTCAACATCAAGATCAACCCGGCAAACCTGGGGTCGAGAGAGAACTTGCGGAAACTCATCAGCCTGATCAAGACGTACTTCGAGCGTGGGGGCTACCACATACAGTTTAACTTGATCGGACGCGACACCCTGCTCGAGGCGAAGAAGCACCCCGAGAACTACCGGGATCTCGTCGTCCGAGTGGCGGGTTACAGCGCCTTCTTCGTCGAGCTCGTGCCCGAAGTCCAGGACGAAATCATCGCCCGGACTGAGCACACGGTCGACTGGTAGGCACGGACAGGGCCATTCACAGATTGTCAGCAACCGCAAAAGAGAGAGAAATGGTAATTGCGACAGCCGAGATCGATCAGATTAGCAGGGTGAACGCCCTGACCGACAGGGTCAGGAAGCGCAAGGAAGAGTGGTTCGACGCCAGGCCACACGTTGATGCCGAAAGGGCGCGCCTGGTCACGGAATCCTGGAAAGAAACTGAGGACGAACCGGCGGTCATAAGGCGGGCCAAGCTTTTCAAGAAGATCATGGAAGGCATTTCCGTTACCATCAGGGAGGGGGAGTTGATCGTTGGCTACCAGAGCAGGTACATACGGGGGGCGAGTCCGGCCATCGATTTCAACTCCACCTACGGGCCCCAGTTGTTCGCCAGCGAGCACCTCACCCTGTCCGGGGAGGTCAAGACCGGCGAGATTTCAGAGGCCGAAAAGGCCAGCATCCTTGAAGATTCCGCCTATTGGAAGGGCAGGGCGCCCGGGGACGTCATAGCGCGCCTGACCAAGGAAGTCTTCGGAAGCAAGATCGACGACCTCTTGAGCGCACGTATCGCCGTCAGCCCCTGTCCCCACTATGCCATGCCGGACTACGGGAAGGTCATCGACGTGGGGTTGAACGGCATTATCGCCGAGGCAAAGGAGCACATTCAAAAACTGCTGTCCTCCGACCTCAGCGACGAAAGTTCCATTGACAGATACCACTTCCTGGAAGCCGTAGTCATCTCCTGCCAGGGGGCGATCAACTTCGCGCGCAGGTACGCCAGGCTGGCGAGGAAGATGGCAACTCAGGAAGCGAATGAGACCCGGAAGAAAGAGCTGGAAATGATCGCCGAGACCTGCGAGCGGGTGCCGGCGGACCCCGCCCGCGGTTTCCACGAAGCGCTTCAGAGCGCGTGGTTCATAGCCCTGGCAGGCAACCTCGAGTGCGGGTACATGGGGTCCATCCCGGGGAGAATGGACCAGTACCTGTACCCGTCGTACCAGAAGGACATGGACGAGGGTCGCCTCACTCGCCAGGAAGCGGCGGAGCTGGTGGGATGCTACTGGGTCAAGCTGTGCGAGATGGAGCACATCAGGCCGACCGAGCGCAAGCAGATCGGGCAGGGGAACCAGATCCTGGATGTCACGCTCGGCGGACTGACCAGAGAGGGCAGGGACGCAACCAACGAGCTGACATATCTGATCCTGGAGGTGGCCCATCAGTTCAAGACGCCGCAACCAAGCGTCTTCCTGCGGGTACACAACGAGACACCCCAGGCGCTGTGGATGAAAGCGGTCGAAGTCAACCGGGACCGGGGAGACGGTCAGCCGGCGTTCATGAACGACGAAGCCGTGCTGCTCAACCAGACAGGGCTTGGCGTTTCCCTGGAGGACGCCAGAGACTACCAGGCCACAGGCTGCCTGCATCCCCTTCCCTCCCATGCCGCGGGCTTCAACCAGATCAAGTTCTTCAACATGGCGAAAGTCCTCGAGCT
>JACPRR010000159.1 GCA_016189825.1 Chloroflexota bacterium | reverse complement strand
GGGTGGAACAGGTACGTGCGGTATTCAGGGTCAGCCTCGAAATTGAAGACCTCTCTCCTCATCAAGGCTATCCGGTCGAATTCGCTGGGAGACATCGCGGTCACTGCGACGAAATTGCCCAACCCATGGAAGATGACCTTCCCCTTGTACAGCTCCACTCCCTTGAGGATGTGGGCGTGATGCGAAAGTACGAGGTCGGCTCCGGCATCGACAGCGGCATGAGCCACATATCGTTCGTATTCGGCGACCTTGGCCGGCACATTGATCACGCCTTTGTGAAGCACCACGGCCAGGACGTCGCAGAGGGACCTGAGATTGTGGATATCATCCACCATGGCCTGGAGGCTGCCCGGTTCCGCCCACTGGTAGAAGTTCACCGGTCTCCACGGCGTGATCGGGTCTTCTTCATAGTGGGAAATGACGTGTATGTAGGCGCATCCGGGCTTGTCGACAGCCCAATGTCCCGGCTTCGCCGCGGTAGCCCATGTCATCTTCGGCCCGGCACAGTTGTAGTCCAGGACGCCGACCCGCGTTCCTTCTCGCTCAATTATCGCCGGGCGTCTGGCTTCGTCGAGATTCATGCCGGCGCCCACCGCTGGGATGCCGTTTTTCCTGAGCCAGGCGACGGTGTCTTCTACACCCGGCGCCCCGAAGTCCCACAGCAGGTTGCTGGCTAGCGTCACCACGTTGATGCCGGCGTATTTCAGGGCGCGCAACTGGTCCGGGTCCTGTGGCGGGCCGCCGCCGTAGCGCACCCGGAATTGGCTCTTCGTATAGGGGATCTCGCTGTGGGCGATCACGATGTCACCCGACCTCAAGACATCAGCAACGCGGCTAAAGTAGGATTCGGGCTCCGGCATTCCCAGCATCAGGTCACCGACTGCCAACAAGCTCAAACTCTTTGTACCCACGTTCACAACAACTGTTCCCATTTCGCCGGGGTCTGGATCTTCTTGCTTACGGGATATCCGATGTAGCCGTTCTGGCCACATATGAAGCAATTGTCCCGCCCAGGGTCGCCGCTAACGGTAATCATGAAATCGTCGGGCGAAAATACTATCGGCACCAGGCGCTTGGGGTCGGCCGATTCACAGTAGAGCGGTGGCAGCTTCCCATCCCTGACGCCCTGGCACAGCGAGTCGTGGACCGGGCGAAACGCTTCGTAGCGCTCTACCGCGAACCTGGCGTGCTCCCAAAGGTATTGCTTTGCCCTCGCCTTGGAGAAACCGCTCCCGGCGATTGCCTCCGCCACGCAAGGACTCAACAATATCTGCGGCCTCACGCTGGGACCCAGGAAGTTAGTATGGAACAACACCAATTGGACGTCGACGATTCGGGCGGCAAGTTTGCGCAGAATGGCCTCTGCCTTGTTTGTCCCCTCGATCGTCTCCCCGGTCGAAAACAGCGAATCTGTGGAAGTGCAGGAACTAATAGTGATGACGTTGTCGCCTGCTTTGAAGCCCTGGTCAACACTCATGGGTTCCCAGCCTATCCTGGCCAAAGCATCCTCGTTTTCCGCCAGGACCACCCTCCATGTGCCGCCAAAAGTGGCCTTGTCAGTTTTGTGAGGCAGATATCCAGCTACGTTCCTCAAGTACAGTCTGAAGAAGCGGCCGATGCTGGTGTTGGCCTGGAAGCCCACCCGCAATGCTCCCTGCTCGTAGTTGAAGCCCAGCTCCTGGATGATCGGCCCGTTGACGGTGATGAGCGCCTCCGTCCCCGGCGTGTTGCCGAGGTGGCTGTGGGCAAACTTGGGGTCCACCAGGGCTTCCACGATAGCTATCAGCACTGGCATGTACTGAGGGCGGCAACCGGCCATCACCCCATTTACAGCGATGTTCCATGGAGTGGCCTCCCGCCGGTCCGGCAGAAGTACACCGATCACTTCATCAGCAGCGCGGTCGGTGAACTTCATGAACCGGGCGACCCTTTCCTCGGTCGGCGGCGCCACGGGCAGGCCCTCACTCCAACCCTTGTCATAGAAGAAACTGTTCACCTCATCAAATGTGCCCTCGAATACGGTGTCCCTGGTCCCTGGCTCAGGGCGAGGCCTGGTTTCCGACGGTTGGATAGTCAGATTAGCTATAATCTGATCAACCAGAAGGTCCCTGACATTCCTCTGCAGGGCCTCCAGAGTGTGGAGGTTGATATGGCCGGGATAGGCCGCAAATGGCAAGTCAGGCATTCCAAGGCCGGCGGCGGTGGAGCGTCCTTGAACGGAAAACCCGCTACACACCACCGATGAAGAAGGCGCGCCGGCCCTCTCGGCCGCTACACTTGCCCGCACAACTGCGGGGGTGCAGCCCCCTCAGCATCCCATGCCGGAAATGACGGCATCACATCCGTGTTCCTTGAGCCTTGCCGGGAGGGCGTCAAGTACCTCCCCCTCCTTTGCCCCAAGCGTCGAGCCAAACCTATCGTATCCCACAAACTTGATTCCAGGATATCGCCTTCCCAATTCCTTTTCGACTTCGGGGAAAACGCTTTCCCCGTAGAAAGACCAGTCCCACAGCTCGCCGATCGTCTTGCCCGCCAGTGTCTCCAGGCGCCTGGCATAAGAGACAGGCCCCGCGGCCTGTCTTCCACGGGGCCATACCACCTCATAGCTTCCCTCTTGAGACACGAGTTTACCTACCTTCTGGACGTTCTGCCCGACGATAGCTCACGGGGCCTTGCCGTGCTTGAAGTACGAGGCGAAAACCGGGAGAGAAGAAACGGGCAACGGCGCCTGCAAGTTGTGAGTCACCCTCGGGCCCATGGCGCCGAGAATCGAGAAGTTGGAAACCATCAACATCGTGTAGGTCTCGGTTGTCATCGTTATGACCCGGGCCAGTATCTCCTTTCTCTTTGCAGAGTCCATTTCGCTGGCCCAGGCAGCCATTAGCTCGTCGAATTGCGGGAACGCAGTCCCGAGCAATCCGGTCGCACCCGACGGGGCAAAGCCACTTGTCAGGTTGGACGGCGGACTGCTAAAGATTCCGTGCGTTGTCGCCTGCCCAACAAAGTCGTTGGACAGGGGCGCAGACATGGTCTTGTATCTTCCCTGGTCTATGGCAACGATCTCAGCTTTAACTCCTATTTGCGACCAGTACGCCTGGACTATCAGGGCAAGCTTGGGGTTGTCAGGAGCCGCCGTTGAGTCAAACGTGTAAAACCGGATATTGAAGCCATTGGCGTACCCCGCGTCCTTGAGGAGCGCCTTTGCTGCCGCCTGGTCGTAGCGCCAGATTTTGGCGGCATAGGTCTGCATGTAGGCGGTATCGATGTCTTCCGAGGCGGATGAGAAAGCGGATGGCAGGGGGAAACTGCCCTCGCCGTAGTAAAACGTCTTGTTGATCTCGTCCCGGTTGATAGCCAGTGAAAGGGCCTGGCGCACCTTCAAATCGGAAACCGGCGTGCCCTTGGCCCGAGGGTCGTAGGCGCCATGCAACTGGACCCGCGATGCGGCCTTGTCCTGGACGATCTTGGGAAAACCCTTTGCTTCCATCTCCTTGATGTTCCCGAACCCGATATTCTCAATGATGTCGACCTGGCCGCTCTTCAGAGCTGCCACACGTGTCGCCTCCTCGGGTATCAACACTATCTTGAGATTTTTGAACGCGGGCGCCTGGGCCCAGTACTTGGTGTTGGCCTCGTATTCGGCCGAATCGCCCCGGTTGTGACGGACAAACGTGAACGGTCCGCTTCCTACCGGATGTTGTTCGAAGTATGGCCAACCATTCTTCTCAATATAGTCTTTGGGTATCACCATCCCATAAGATGGCACCATGACGCTTAAGATTCTTTGTAGCAACGGCTGTTTTCCCTTGGTAACCACACGGACCGCCCAGTCATCTACCATTTCGACACGGTTGACGGCATTGCGCATGTCGGGGGTGGCCGCTTCCTTCGTCATGTACTGCTCAATGCTGAATTTCACATCCTTGCCCGTCAGGTCATCCCCGTTGTGAAATTTCACCCCTTTGCGGACACGAAGCGTCCACGACAGGCCATCGGGAGCGATTTCCCACTTTTCGACTATCGCAGGCTGTTGAGGACCATCTCGAACTTCCATCCAGAACATCCAATCAGTCATCGGCCCGAAAAGCCTGGCTTTCGAACCCGTGCCCGTGGCCACCGTGTTAAACCTCTCAACGTCAAACGTGGACGCCGCCATAGTGAGGGTCCCGTAGGGCCCCGTAGGGGTGCTGGATACCGGGGTCGATCCTGAAACTTTCGAAGTCTGGGTAGCGGAAGAAGTGCTCGTTACCGGAGAAGCCTTTGCGCATCCCGCCAGGACGGTGATGAGGCCCAACGCCACTGCTGCCACAACTCTCATTGTCCCGGGCCTTCCCATGTTCTCCTCCTCTTGCCTGTTCCGTCAGGCGCGACGATTCAGGACTCATGCCCACGCGGCTTAGTCGGGCTTCTGTTTGAGGATACTCGCTGCTTTGCCTGCCTCCAGCAATCCCGCTGGTCCAAAAAAAGACTGTAAGTAGCGTTAATGATGTTCCGGGCATACTGCGCTGGCAGAGGGCATTCTGCTTCCGGCGGAGCTAGTATAAGGCTGGCGTTCGCAGCCTGTCAAGGCACTGGGATGAGTTCCAGCGCAATCACCTCACAAAACGCCGCATTATGGCAGCATTACGCCAATCAACGGCCCTTTCTGACAGGACTGGCAACTTGATACAAACGCCTTAGAATTGTGGCATGCACTCCGCCAACGTAGGGGCGGACCGGAGCCTGTCCCGAGAGTTGCCGAAGGATGTCCGGCCGCTTGGCTGGCCGACAGGGACGTCGGCCACTACGTTCTCTGGCATTTTCATAGCAATTTTCCATTCTGGCTTTTCAGCCAGCACCACGAAGTATGAAAATAGCTGTTACCGCACGCCGTTGTCATTCTGAGGCCGCAGGCCGAAGAATCCGCTACCCCGGGTGCGGATTCCTCGCTGACGCTCGGAATGACAACAGGCGGGTCCGCCGATGCGCAGAACCGGTATTTTCGTGAGAATCCCCCATGCCTATTGCCATAGGCACCATGACAATGGCAGTAGCGCCTGGGGCAGAAACTACAGATCGTTTGCCCGGCTGGTGATAATGGGACCACAATCAGATATGCCGATGTCTGCCCGGTAGTGGTCAAACCTGGTGCCGACGCCGTTCGGGCGCAAGGCGAGTGGAAGAGCAGTATCTTCGCGAGGGCACACCTTAGCTCAACGAGAACGGCGGGTATCTGTCGGTGGTGAGCAGGAAGGCATAGGCGCCTACCCGGATTGCCCAGCGGCCCACGCCGACGACGAAATCGAAGAGGGACCGCGGATGGCTCCCCGCGAAGACGATTGCGAACCAGGCGAATATGGTGGCAAACACAGCGGCGATGACCAGGAAGGCGAGCACGACATAGTGGGGGATGGCCAGAAGCCACTTGACCAGGGGCAGCCACCGGTTCAACTCCTTCTTGACATCAGGATAGCGCAAGTCCAGGTGGACCGCCTGCTCCTCGTCTGTCGAGGGATACTCGTCCCTGAGCAGGACGAAGTAGGAGCCCACGCGCGTGCCGAACCTGGTCAACGCCAGATTCCAATCGAACCACCACTTCGGGTATTTCTGGCGAAACAAGATCATCACCAGTGTCGCCAGGAACAGCACTCCCATAGTCGAATAGGTATAGTGCCAGCCATCGCCACCGCTCCAGGTCGCACTGCCCCACCTCCGGTCATTCCAATTGGCGTTGAAGCCAGTGAGCAGCGCCGAGACGATGGCGATCGGTATCACCGTGAACAGCCTGAAGAAAGCCGTGAGCCGGTTCCTCTTGTGTTCCGGGTAGTCCACCGATAAGGTCACGGGGTACGCAGTTGCCGGCGGCGGCATGGGTACAGGTGAGGGCGTCGAAGCGGGTACTTCCGGCATGTCATCCTCCTTCTCTCCGTTGTCGATGCTGGCCACAGGCCCTGAGACATACGGCGCCAAACGGACAGGGCGTCATTGCGTCATTTCAGAAAAAGTGGGGGGAACCGCTACACCTTTTTCACCTGGTACCGAATCATCGTTTTCGGCGCCCTGGCATCGGGGCGTGACAGGTACTCCTCCTCGTGGTATCCGGCTATTTCGTAACCGGCCGCCCGAACGAACTGGTGCAGCTTCTCGATTGCCGGCGCCACCTCGTCGTAGGGGCCGAGGT
>JACPRR010000158.1 GCA_016189825.1 Chloroflexota bacterium | reverse complement strand
CGCTGCTATCGTTCCCTCCCTGTCACGTGACGATATCATGCCCATATTGAGCGCGCGATTTCATCGAATCCTCTCCCGGGTTTCACACTGCCTTCACAAACGGCTGGCAGAATGGAGTTGTAAACGAACTCAAGGAGGTCTCGATGAACAGGAAGACGAAGATCGCGATACCCATAATAGCCGGAGTTGTCGCCGCAGGCACCGGCATCGGCCTGGTGGCGGCGCAGAGCGCCGGCAGGGACCAGGCCGCCACGTACACTCCCCGGGACCGGTACGGCACAGTTGCGACGACATCGGCTACCGGAGACGGGACGGTCCAACCGAATTGGTGCGGAGGCCCTGGCGCGAGCGGAATGATGGACCAGGCGTTCCAGGCGACGGCACAGCGGGTGGCGGCGCTGTTCGGCGTAACTGCGGCTGACTTGCAGGCCCAGTTGCAGTCCGGCAAAACCCTCGCCGCCATGGCCACGGAGAAGGGCGTCAGCCAGGACAACCTGGTGAAGACGATCCTTGGCCCCATGAGCGAGCAAATGGACTTGATGGTCAAGTACGGGTACATGACCAGGGAGCAAGCGGACAGCATGGCCGGTCGCATGAAGACCTGGGCCCAGAACCTGACGACGAGCAAGCTCACTGCCCTGGATGGGGCCGGCTTCATGGGTGGGATGATGGGAGACATGATGGGGAATATGATGGGAGACAGGAACACGCCCTCGAAGTCGGGGATCGGGCAAACCCCCGGCGCAGGCTGGGGAGGGATGATGCAAGGCGGAGGGATGATGGGAGGAGGCATGGGCGGCATGATGGGCGGGTGGTGACCAACCAACCCTGGACCGGGACCGCGAGAGAACCAAAGAGGAGTCCGGCGAAATGCGCCCGGACTCCTCTTTTTTCGCGACTTTATCTCGCCGCAGCGGTGCGGTAACATGAAGGCACAGGATAACATGGCGCAGAAGAAAGTACTCGTGGTAGACGATGAGCCACGCATAGTGGACATCCTGAGAGCCTATCTGGAACGGGAAGGGTTCCAGGTGTTGAGCGCCGGGACTGGCGCCCAGGCTTTGGAACGCGTCTCGGCGAAGGCGCCCGACCTGGTGGTCCTCGATCTCAACCTGCCCGATATAGACGGGATCGAAGTCTGCCGCACCATAAGGAAAAGCTCCAAGGTCCCCATAATAATGCTCACTGGCCGCGGAGAAGAGATCGACAAGATCATCGGCCTCGAGATCGGCGCTGACGACTACGTGACCAAGCCGTTCAGCCCGCGGGAGGTCGTCTCCAGGGTCAAGGCGGTGCTGCGCCGGCAGGAGCCAGAAAAGGAAGCGGAGACCATGACGGTAGGGGACCTGGTAATAGACACAGGGCGCTATGAAGCGCGGTGCCGGGGCCAGAAGCTGGACCTCACCACCACTGAGTTCAAGCTGCTTTCCGCTCTGGTCAGGGCCCCGGGGCGGGTATTCACCCGCATGCAGTTGCTCGACGCCGTGCAGGGCACAGCCTACGAGGGCTACGATCGGACCATCGACGCGCACATCAAGAACCTGCGCCACAAGATTGACTCCCGCCTGGCTGAGCATGATTGTCGCATCGAAACGGTACGCGGCGTAGGCTACAAATTCGAGGTCCCCGATGCGCGGTAGTCCGCTGTGGCTGAAACTGGCGCTGGCTTTCGCCGGGACCGCCGTCGCTGGCATTCTAATAGCCGCATTGCTCATCGAAAGGGCAACCTCCGCCGGCTTCGGACGCTATCTGGAGCACGTCTCGCAAATGGGCGGGATGATGGAAGGGATGATGGGAGGGGGCCCGGCCGCCATGATGGGCCAGCCGGAGGCGGCGTTTCTCGACTCAGTGCGCACATCCTTGTGGATCTCGGGAGGGGTCGCAGTTGTTGTTGCCGCACTCCTGGCTGCTTTGCTTACCCGGCATATTACTGCCCCGCTGCGCCGTCTCAGCTCCGCCGCAGCCAGGGTTGCCCGGGGCGACACATCATGCCGGGTCGAGTCATCCTCAAGCGATGAGATGGGCACGCTCACCAACAGCTTCAACTGTATGGTCGAGTCGCTGGACAGAAACCAGCAGGCGCGTCGCAAGTTGATGTCCGACCTGGCGCACGAGATGAGCACGCCGCTGGCCGTAATGCAGGGCACGCTCGAAGGCATGATCGATGGGGTCGTAGAGACCACGCCCGCTAGCATCGCCTCACTGCGCGAAGAAGCGCTGCTGCTTTCCCGGTTGGTGAAGGACCTGCGCACGCTCGCCCAGGCCGAGTCAGGGAAGCTCAATCTGGCATCGGCGCCCGCTGACCTGGGCAACGTCGTAGCGTCGACTGTGAATGCCACTGGGCCGGTGGCGAAGCGCAGAGGGGTCTCGCTTTCCCTGTCGGTGGCCCCCGGTCTCCCGAAAGCGATGATTGACACAGACAGGGTCTCCCAGGTGATGGCGAATCTCCTCAGCAACGCCGAGCGGTACACCTCCGAAGGCGGCGTCGTTGCCGTCAGGGTGGGGCTGGGCCAGGGCAACGGAAACACAGCTCGCGAGTTGGTCGTTTCGGTCTCTGACACAGGGCCCGGGATCTCCGAGCACGACCTCCCTCACATCTTCGACCGCTATTATCAGGGGCAACAGCCGCGTGACAAGCGGTCCGGGGGCTCGGGCATCGGGCTCGCTGTGGTAAAGGAGCTGGTCGAAGCCCACGGCGGCCGGGTGTGGGTCGAAAGCGCCGAGGGCGAAGGCAGCACCTTCTTCTTCACCGTTCCGGCGGCAGCGCCGTAGCTGTGGCGTCGTACGCTGCGCCCGCCATCAACCCGCCTCCCAATCGTTATCGAGGCGCGCCAGTTCCTCGGAAAGCACGCCTGCCTCTTCTGGCTGCGGGACGGAGCCGCATCCCCTTCCAGATCATCTACCTCAGAGTTGGGCACTCTGCCGTGTTCACGCGTAGGCGAGGCATTGCTGCAAGCCCAACTCAGCGAGCTTCTCCGCCGTGGGTATCCCCTCCTCCGACCACCCCCTGAAGGAATAGTACTCGCTGAGCATGGCGCCCAGGTGGGGCAGAGTTTCGGGCGGGTCGGACGCTTGCCGCGTGAGCGTCAGGATCCTCATGGGCAGGGTGTCATCCTTCCTGCT
>JACPRR010000172.1 GCA_016189825.1 Chloroflexota bacterium | reverse complement strand
CCAGGCCCGAGCGTTAGGGACAGAGCGACCGTAGTTACCAGGTAGGACAAGACGCCCAAGAGGGCGCTGTCGATAAGATATGCGACCAGCCGCTGCCAGAAACTGGCAGGCCCGGACACTGTGGTTGGGGCGGCTGGTTCTGTGTACGGCGGCGCCGGCTGCGTGGTGCTGGAGGGAGGAGGTTGGGTGGCTGCGGCGGCGCTCAGGCTGGCCCCGCAGCCCAGGCAAGACGAAGCGTTCTTCGGGTTGGTCCTGCCACAAGCCTGACACTTCAAGTTTCGGCCACTCTCATTTCTTCTTGACGCCGAGCGTGATGGGGTGGCCACTCAGGCGGTCGGACTCAGAATACCAGCCATCCGGCGGCTCGGCGAGAACAATCTGATCGGAGAGAGTCTCCTGCCCGATGTAGGCGGCAAATGTGCTAACTACCTGCTGGACATAGTCGTCGCCCTGGTAGTGAGTGACGATGTGGTCGGCAATGTCAAAGCCCGCCGAACGCCGCATGGTCTGCAGCTTGTGCACGATCTCTCTGGCCATCCCCTCCAGGAGGAGCTCCGAGGGTATCTCCTTGGGCACGGCGGCGCCGTAGCCGCCTTCGGCGGCAAAGGCATGCCCGGGCAACTCGATGTTGTCGACGATTTCCAATTTCTTGACGTTCAGCTCTTCCAGCACCTGGTCAGCGATCTTAGCGACCAGATTCCTATCGTAGTCCGTGGCAACTCGCACCAGTACCTGCTGGAGGGGCTGGCGTACCTTTACCGCTGCCTTAGCGCGCGCTGCGCGGCCGAGGCTCGATAGCCTGATGGCCAGCCTGGTGAGGTTGGCGAGTTCGGTGTCGATAAGCGATCTATCGGCGACAGGGAAGTCGGCAAGATGGACGCTCGCGGGCGCATTCTCGTCGGCGCCGGCGACCAGGTTGCGGTAGATCTCCTCCGCCATGAAGGGAATGAAAGGCGCCGACAACCTGGCCACGGTGCACAGGCAGAGATAGAGGGTATGGTGTGCGGCGAGCTTGTCCTCGTCGTTCTCGCTCTTCCAGAAACGGCGTCGGCTGCGGCGGACGTACCAGTTGGAAAGGTCGTCCACGAAAGCCTCGATCCTGCGTCCCGCGCCAGTGGGTTCGTACTGCTCCAGGTCGCGGTCGACCTCGAGGATGAGTTGGTTTAGCGCCGACAGTATCCACCGATCAAGCTCTGACGTGATGCGTGGCGCCGGGGTCGCGCGGGGAGAGAACCTGTCGATGTTAGCGTAGGTGACGAAGAAGGAGTACGTGTTCCACAGGGTCAGCAGAAACTTCCGCAGGCTTTCGCCAAGGCCGGCCTCGGTGAAACGGCGCACATTCCCGGCTGGCGACGAGGTAAACAGGTACCAGCGCAAAGCATCAGCGCTGTACTTGTCCAGCATGTCGAACGGCTTGACCACATTGCCGCGGGTCTTGCTCATCTTCTCCCCGCGGGCGTCGAGTATGTGGCCCAGGCAGATGACGTTCTTGAAGCACGGCTGATCGAAGAGCATTATGGAAAGCGCGTGCAGGCTGTAGAACCAGCCGCGTGTCTGGTCGACTCCCTCGCAGATGTAATCGGCGGGAAACGCGGCGCGGAAGGTCTCATCGTTTTCGAAAGGGTAGTGCCACTGCGCGACGGGCATCGCCCCGGAGTCGAACCAGCAGTCGATAACCTCTGGAAAACGGTGCATCGTTCCGCCGCACTGGCAATTGAATGTCACCTGGTCGATGTGCGGCCGGTGCAGGTCCAATGGCTCCCGGATCCCGGAGACCCCAGGCTTGCCTTTCAGGTCCGCGATGGAGCCGACGCAGTCCATGTGTCCGCACTTTGTGCAATGCCACACGCTCAGGGGCGTGCCCCAGTAGCGCTCCCGGGAAAAGGCCCAGTCAACATTGTTCTGAAGCCAATCGCCGAACCGTCCGTGCTTTACGTGAGCGGGGTACCAGTTTATGGACCCATTGCCGGAGACGAGCCGGTCTTTTTTCCTCGTCGTCCTGATGTACCATGATTTCTTGGCGTAGTACAGCAACGGAGCGTCGCAACGCCAGCAGAATGGGTACGTGTGTTTGATCCGCTCGCTCCGGTACAGGATGCGCCGCGCTTTGAGGTCCTTGAGTATTATCGGGTCCGCATCTTTGACGAACTTGCCCGAGAACGGCCACCTGCCTTGAGGGTCGCCTATGATTCCCCTGGGGTCCACTGGCTGGAGGAAGAATAGGCCGTGGGTCTCGCCGGCCTGAAAGTCCGCATCGCCGAACGCCGGCGCGATATGTACCGCTCCGGTGCCCTCTTCTGTGGAGACGAACTGCTCGGCGATGATAGGGTAGGTGATGACCTCACCTGGTGCGAACTGGCGCCGCTCAAGGGAGGCGCCGGTCTCGCCTTTTTCGAACTTCACGATATCGAGGCCGGCCTCGGCTGGTGAGTACAGAGGGAAGTAGCGCAGGCCGGCAAGGTCAGACCCCGGGACTTCGGCGAGCACCTTGTATTCACCCCTTATCGCTGACCCGGCCAGAGCTTCCCCGAGTATGAGCCTGTCCTTGACCTTGGCGCCAGTCCCAGTCTCTGCTTCCGAAGATTCCTGCTCGACGATGATATATCTAACAGTGGGCGAGACGGCGACCGCGGTATTGCCCGGCAACGTCCATGGCGTTGTCGTCCAGGCGAGCACATGCGCGGGAGCGCCAGGGTCGGTCAGAAGCGTCCGGACTGGCGACTGCGGCGGCACGGAAGCCGGATCGAGGCGGAACTTTACGTATATCGAGGGGTCGCTGGTCTCCTCTTTATACCCCAGGGCCACCTCGTGGGAGCTTAGCGAGGTGCCGCAGCGGGGGCAATGGGGCGTGACGCGGTATCCCTGGTAGATGAGGCCCTGGTCCCAGAGCTGCTTGAGGATCCACCAGCAGGACTCGATGTAGTGGTTGTCGAGTGTGACATAAGGGTGCTCCAGGTCGGTCCAATAGGCGATGCGGTCGGTGAGAGTTTCCCATTCCTTGAGATAGCGGAAAACGCTTTCTCGGCAGAGCCCGTTGAACCTGTCGATACCGTACTCTTCGATTTGCGCCTTGCGGCTGAAGCCGAGCTGTCGCTCCACTTCCAGTTCCACGGGTAGCCCGTGGGTGTCCCATCCGGCCTTCCGGGGAACGTAGTAGCCCTTCATTGCCCGATGACGGGCGATCACATCCTTGAAGGCGCGGGCCAGGACATGGTGGATGCCGGGGCTGCCGTTGGCGGTGGGTGGGCCTTCATACATAGTGAAGCGGGGGCGGCCGAGGCGCTGATCGACGCTCTTTTGAAAGATTCCCTGCCCTTTCCACCAGGACAGGATGTCCTGCTCCAACCGCGGGAAGCTGGTCTTGGGCTGGACTGGCTTGAATATGGAGGCACCCACCAGCGTCACTTCGTCTTCAGAGTAATCGTTACTTTGCGCTCTTCGCCCTCGCCTGAGCTCTGTGTTGTGACATCAACGTCTTCGGCAAGGGTAAGGTGGACGATGCGGCGTTCGTCAGCCGGCATTGGTTCCATCGACAGGCTGCGCCTTGTTCGTTTGACCTGGTCGGCCATGCGAAGGGCCAGCGCGCGGAGCGACGCTATCCGGCGTTTCTTGTATTCCTCGACATCGATTGTCAGCGGCACCCACGACTGCAAGCGGTGCGCTACCATGAGCCGCACCAGGAATTGGAACGCTGCAAGCGTCTGGCCTCGCCGCCCGATGAGAATCCCGAGGTCGTCGCCCTCGATGTCGAAGGAGAGTGGTTCTTCAGGCGACTCAGCCGGCATTGCTTTTACCGTGGCCTGCAGGCCTATGAGGCGCAACGCCTCCTGTATTATCTCCGTTCCAACGGAGGCCGTTTGGGCGGCATCCGCAGGGCCGGGGTGAGTTTCCTCAGGCCTAATGCGTTGTACAGCGACGACAGCTTCTTCGGTGCCCAGGCCAAGAATGCCGCTGCGTCCCTTCTTGAGGACAGTTATCTCGACCTCGTCCCTGGTGACGCCCATTTTTCTGAGCGCCTCTTCGATGGCCTCATCTACGGTCCTGGCGCTTATCTCCAGGTAGTTCTTTTCCACGTTTCACCTTCTTGTGGGCCGGACTCGGTTTGGCTGTAGCCGGTATCACCCGCGGGCCCGGGGGTGGAGGCGCCTGGCGGGCGGCGAGTTGTTTGAACCCGGGCACGGTGGCGAGCCCGCCCCAGCCAGTGACGAAGTACTGAATGACAATGCCCAGGATGTTGTAGGCTACCCAGTATATCGCCAGCCCGGCAGGGAATTGCAGCGTGAGGAAAGCGAACATGATCGGCATCATCCACAGCATCATCGTGTTCATCTGCGCCTGGCTCGGGTCTGCGCCGGGGCCAGCCTGTGTCGTCATCTTTTGCTGGAGCCACATGCTCGCACCGACCAGGATTGGGAGCACGTAAATTGGATCAGGTGAAGACAGCTTCAGCCAGGCAAAGTGCTCGTTCAAGGGAATCGCATGATGCACAGCCGACCACGAGTACAGGTACCGGGACAGGCCCAGGAGGTCTTCTGGCGATGCTCCAAGGACCTTAATGATCGAGTTATACAGGGCGATCCAAACAGGTATCTGGATGACCATGGGCACGACGCAGCCAAGGGGGTTCATTCCCGCCTCGCGGTACAGCTTCATCGTCTCTTCCTGAAGCTTCCGCTTGTCCTTCTCATAGGTCTTCTGCAGTTGCTTCAGCTTTGGAGTGACGGCCTGCATCGCCAGGGTGGCGCGAAGCTGCTTGAGCGTCAGTGGGAGGGTGACGAACCGGATCACGATGGTTAGAACCACGATCGCCACGCCAAAGTTGCCGCCCAGTATGTTGGTCAACAGGACCAACATGTTCATCAAGGGACGGATAAGGATCGTATCCCAGATTGGCATTATCGCCTCTGCCCTTGCAAGACCATGGCCGTTCGCACCTTTGACATCATGGTTTGGCCGTCCTCCTGCTCATAAGCAGGAAGATGACGACGATGAACAGAATACTGATGAGAATGAACTGCCAGTTGAACGGGGAAGAGCTCGTCGGCGCGGCCGGGGCAGGCGTGGGAGCGGCCACGAGCTCCTTTGATAACACCTGGCTTCCAGTCTTGACGTCATACCCGATGACAAAGACGGTCTTGCCGCTTGACACGCGGGCATACACTATGTCGCCATTCGCCGCTAGCGGCCCCTCAATGGTTGTTCCCCCGGTTGTGGAAGTGGTGATCGGGTCCCGCACCGGCTTGCCTGTGGCCCCGTTTAGCAGGTACAGCTTGCCGTCGGAGCCGCCGACAGCGATCGTTTCACCTGTCACCACTGGAGTCGAGCTGATGGAGACGCCGGTCGCCGGCTTCCAGGACCACGCCGGTTTGCCTTTCGTCGTGTCCAACGCGTATACCGTGCCATCGGTGTTCGCGGCCACGACGGTGCTGTCCCGAAGAATCGGGCTGGCCCAGAAGAAGTTTCCTCCAGGGAAGCGCCACTTCTCGGCGCCGGTGCTCTTGTCGACAGCATAGAAGTTATTGTCGAGAGAACCGATGAAGACGAGGTCCGCGTTTGAGGTCGCGTTGGCTAACAAGCCACCCATCTTCTCAGTCTTCCAGCGCAACGAGCCGTTGAAGACATCAAGCGCATATAATCTGCCGTCGAGGTCCGGCACGTAGACAGATTGACCATCGAGCGTCGGTGTGGCCCACACCTTGCCACCGGTCTGATACGTCCACTTCTCGCTTCCATCAGCGGCGCCCAGTGCATAGACCTTGCCCGCCGAGTCGCCGAAAACCAGGGTGTCTCCGCTCATTGCCGGCCCGCTCACGATGGGAGCAACAGCCCCACTGCGGGGATACTTCCACTTCTCGGTGCCGTCGGATGCGTCAAACGCATAGAGCGTGCCATTGTAGGAGGAAGAGTACACGAGGTTCCCTGCAACTGCCGGAGTGCCGTAAACTGCGGAGGACGCTCCCCCCGGACCGAAGCAACCGAAACCACCTCGCGAGGGCCCGACCAGCGGCTTGGCCCATCGCTGGTTACCGTTCCCGGTATCGAGCGCCAGCAGGTCGCCGCGCGGAGTGCCGATGAACAGGGTTTGCTGGCTTATCGCCGCGCCGGACCAGCCGGAGGGCGTAATGCTGGTGCAGCCGATGGCCAGCAAAGCAATGCCTGCGGCCGCGATAAGCCCGAGTAAGGGCAGGGATATCTTCCTCTTGTTCTTCAATCTTGTCTCACGGTATCGGGTCATACCCCCCGGGGTTGAACGGGTTGCACCTGGCGATTCGCTTTATGGTCATCCACCCGCCCTTGAAGAACCCGAACTTGTCTATAGCTTCGTACCCGTATTGCGAGCACGTGGGAACGAACCGGCACGAGGGTGGTGTTGCCCGCGAAACGGTTGCCTGGTAGGCCTTAATCAGTTTCAGCGCTAACCTCTTCACTCCTGGTTTCAAGGAGGCCCGCTTGCGATAGGAGCCTGGTCACCACCTGATCCATCTCGCCGAAGGAGCTGCCCGCTATCGGTGTTCGAGCGATGACGAGTACGTCCCACCCCAGCTTAAGACGGCGTTGGCGAGTGATCTCCCGCAGTTGACGCTTCACGCGATTGCGAGAAACGGCGTTCCCGACCGATTTGCCTACGGAAAACCCGTATCTGCTCACCGGTAGAGAGTTCGGCATCGTCTTGAGGACCAACACTCTGGTCGCCCAGGACCTGCCGCCTTTGCTGAGCCTTCGGAAATCTGCTCTGCTGGTCAGCCGTTTTTCACTGGCGGCCGCGCCGCGCTTCCGGAGCGCGGGCCTGGCTTCCCCCGCTGCTACGCCAGAGCGATCTTCCAGCGTCCCTTCAGCCTTCTCAGCTTGAGGACGCCGCGTCCGCCCCGGGTCGCGATTCGGGCCAGGAAGCCGTGCTTCCTCTTCCTTCTCAGCTTCTTGGGTTGCCATGTGCGTTTGGGCATCGCGTTTCCTGTCCATGGGGCACTGCATGTGTACTGCCTCCGGCACCGTGTGCGCCAGATCCCAGAGGGCTGGCGCGTGAGGCGCCTGACTGCGGTGGCCCCAGCAATACTCTGCTTCTACTTAGCCTCTGCGCCTTGCTGAGCGGCGGGTTCAGTCGCTGGCGCGGTCTGGGTGGCCGGAGCGCCGCCCTGAGTGACCGCCGCAGGCGCCTGAGCGGCCGGCTGCGCCGGAGCAGGTTGGGCCAACGGAGGCCGTTCTCCAGCCGGCGCGAAGCGGCCGCCGGCAGGAGGCCTGAACCCGCCGATGCCACTCTGTCGAATGTGGGACAGGGTGAATGGCAACATGGCCAGGTGCCTGGCCCGCTTTATGGCTTCCGCCATCTGACGCTGGTGCTTGGCGCATGTCGCCGTCTTCCGGCGCCCCTCTATCTTCGCGCGCTCGGATATGTACCGGCGGAGCCTGTTGGGATCGCGGAAGTCGATTGTCTTCGATTTGTCCGCGCAGAATGCGCACACGCGCCGCTTGGGAATATATCGCGGCCTGTTCCCCCTGGGACGGCCCGCGCCGCCCCCCGATCTTGATTCAGAGCTTCTTCCAAATGCCATTGCTTTATGGCTCCTACCTGTAGTCGTTCGCGAACAAAAAGATGTTAGAAGGGCAGGTCCTCGGGGTCGACGTTGCCTTCGGCCGCCGGCGCCCCGTCGCCTGGAAGCGGCGCTGATCCTGTCTTGGCGCCCAGGAACAGGACACTGTTGGCAATGACCTCGGTCCGGTAATGCTTCTGCCCGTCCTGACCATCCCAGCTACGAGTGTGCAGGCGGCCCTCGACGTATACGCTCCGCCCCTTGGTGAGGAACTGGTTGCAATTCTCCGCCAGCTTGTTCCAGGTGACAATGGAGAACCACTCGGTCTCCTGCTTGCGCTCGCCGGCTTCGGAGGGCGGGAGGAAGCGATTGGTGGCGACGCTGAACGTTGTCACCGGCTTGCCGTCAGGGGTGAATCGCATTTCAGGATCTGTCCCTACGTTCCCTATCAGTAATACTTTGTTCAGACTAGCCATGCCCCCGGCCTCCTTATCAGCTATTCGTCGAGTCGAACCAGGAGATAGCGTATGACTTCTTCGGTGAGCTTCAGGTGGTTCTCCAGGTCAGACGTCCCCCGGGGGGCGAACTTGAATTTGGTGGAGATGTAGTTTCCCTCGGTGAACCGCCTTATTGGATAGGCAAGCTTGCGGCGCCCCCACTGGTCGACCTTCTCGACCGCGCCACCCTTGTCCGCGATGAACTTGCTCACCTTTTCCAGCGTCCCGGGCAACTGCTCGTCAGTCACGTTCGGGTTGACTATGTATATGAGTTCGTAGTCTCGCAATAGTGCGTACCCCTTATTAGACAATACACGCCTCGCGACCGCCTGTCGAGAGGCATAGACGAGCGATTATAACATAGCGGTCGGGGGCCCACAAACTGGAAACGGCGGGGTCGGCGTAGAGGGCGCGTTGACACCCGTGAGGGCGCCGCTTATACTGGGAGCTGTAGTTTCATGCGAGGAGGAGCGTTGTGCCCATCTTCGTTGTTCTGGGAAAGGCCACCGAGACCGGCATACGCAACCTGGAGGCGTTTGCAGTGCGCCACGACCGCGCGGTGCAGCGGGCGGAAGCTGCCGGCGGCAAAGTGCTCGCGAGCTATGCCCTGTTGGGACAATACGATTACCTGGTAATACTGGAATGCCCGGATGAACGGACAGCGATGTACATCCTCACTCGTGAGGCCTCCGGGGGCAACGTGCGCTACGAGACTCTCACTGCGTTGCCCATGAAGGACTTCACCACGCTGATACAGTTCTGAGAGGAAGGGCGGGCGTTTTCTAATGCCCGCCCTTCCTTTTTCCCTGGGCCGCTGTTTGTGGCCTGACCACGCTTCTTCGCTTCCATCCCCTGGTGTTTCGCCCTGACGCGGACAGGGGATGGCCCCGGCCAGCGAGTCTATTGATGAGGGTGCGCGCCCTGGCTGTAGTCTGACCTCCTGTTATTTCGCGTGCATGGCGTCCTCAGCGTACAAAGGGACCGCCGGGGCGGTCGGTGGCAGAACCAGGCTCACATTGGCTCTATACCCGATAACCGCAGGCACTGTGCCAATTGGCATGAACGCGTACATGTCCAACACCCACTGCAGCGCCTTTGCGAACATGTCGCCTCGTTTCTTGTTGTCCGGCTCGCTCATAACCGCGTTGACCAGGCGGTCAAGCTCGGCGTTTTGGCCGATAGCCGAAGACCCGAGGTCAAACGAGCCGGCGATGGTGAAGTACGTGGACATACCCTGTCCCGGGACATCCTTAAAGCCAGAACCATGGGGCGAAGCTTGCCCGAGCATTTGGTCAGCTATGCCCTTGTTGGGAGCAGACCGGGCGTATTGCCTGAAAACTGTGTAGTCGATGGGGATTATCTCCGCCTGGACACCGACTTTGAGCCAGTAGCCCTGTATGACCGGTGCGAGAGGGGCCAGGAAGGTGAGCGCGCCAAGCGGGTAGCTGAACAGCTTGATGGGAAATCCATTAGGGTATCCGGCATCTTTCAGAAGCTGCCTGGCTGCCTGAGGATCGTACCGATACGCCTTCGCCGCTTGAGCTTGCCAGTACGCGTTGTCTATTTCCGGCTGTCCAGCCACGGTGCCAGGGGGCATCGCAGGCTGCATCTTCTTCTGGAACACCGTGGCGCCGATCTCCTCTCTATTTATGGCCAGGGAAAGCGCCTGGCGCACCTTGATATCACCGACCGGCATGGTCTTTGCCCTCGGGTCATAGGCGCCCCAAAGGATAAACCCGGCCTGAGAGCCAACGAGAGTAGCTGTGCTGAGACCCGCGGCTTCGACAGAAGGCACTGAATCAAGGGCCAATCCGGCGACGTCTGCCTGACCCGTCTTCAACATTGCCACTCTAGTCGTTTCCTCAGGCACCACAAAAATCGTGAGCTTCTTGAATGCCGGAACCTTGCGGTAATGCTTGTCCAGGGCTTCGTACACTACGCTGTCTCCGGGGATGCGGCTAACGAATTTGAAAGGGCCGGTGCCTATCGGGCGGTTCAGGTAGTAGGCGAGCCCGTTTTTTTCGATGTAGTCCTTGGGCGCCATCACTCCCTGGTTTCCTGAAAGCATGCTCACAAACCGCCAGTAGAAAGGTTGCACGCCTTTGGTATAGACCCGGACCGTATAGTCATCTGTAATCTCCACGCGGTCCTGTGCGTCTCTGACGTACGGGTTGAAGGCATCCTTTGAAGCCTCCCTGTCAAGGTTGAACTTCACATCCCTGGCGGTCAGAGTCGTGCCGTCATGGAAAAGAACACCCTTTCGTATATGAAAGATCCATGATAGGCCGTCCGGAGCCATCTCGAACTTCTCCGCTATTCCAGTTTCCTTTCCGTCAGGCGCCTGCCTTACCAGGTAGTCGAGCATTGGCGCCGAAAAGGCTTGGATCGTAACGCGGTCAGATTTTGGAGGATCGAACGTCTCTTTATTGAAACCCGGCTCCGCGGTCTTCAGCTCTCCGTAGGGCCCGTTTGGGGCCGCTGCCGGCACTGTCGTGGGTTTCGCAGTCTGGGTTGTGGTACCAGCAGCCTGTGTCACTGCAGTTGTCGAGGTGGTCTGTGACACAATCCGTGGTGTCGTTGTTGTCCGCGTGGTAGTGAGCGAAGCGCCCGGTTTGCAGCCGGTGAAGGTGACCAGTGTCACGATGAGGACCAATACTCCCGTGGCAACCATCCTGCTCGAAGCTCGAAATCGCATATGTTTCCTCCCTTGCCCTACTCTTCGGTCCTGCGAACGTTATTACTCTCGAATCGTGCTCATTTCATATCTTCCGACCAGGTCCTCCCCCTGCTCATAGTCCACGCCTATTTCCCCCATAGCTCCGGTATGGTATACTCCAGCCCCGCGCTCCTTAGTGTTTCGGGAAGAGGCTTCCCCGTCCTGCTGTCCCACCCCATTGCCTCGTAGTACTTGCTGCGCAATTCCGCCCAACTGTCCATAATGGTCTTGCCCTGCGACGGGCCGTCTACTGGCGCTGAGCCATACCTGGGCGATGGGGCGTCCATCTCAGCGGTATGGCCATGCCTTATGTTGAACACTCTGAGGAGATGGACGATGCGCTTGCCTACTTCCATTGTCTCAGCGGTAGAGAAATCCCAACCGGTTGCTGCGCTGACTGCCTCGGCAAGCAATACCATATCGGCCCTCGACTGCCACTTGCAGACTCCAAGGCAGTCCTCGAAGTGAAGCGCGCCCTTGCATTGCGCGTTCCAGGCCACCGCGTCTTCACCAGAGTTATTATGCTTCTCATGCGGGTTGATCGCCAGGCCGAGGTCAGCCGGCTTGAGCATGATATAGCCCTCGCCGGTGGCTGTCTGAGTCACGCAAGTGTCGAGGAGCTTCGGCCATCGGTTTCGGTGGTCATGGGTCTTGGGCGTGGCCCCTTTCATCGAATAAATGGCCATATTGGGCGCCTCCCCGCCGATACGTTGCGCTGCCCTCATTGCCCCTTCCGCCAGCACATCGCCGAATCCTTCTCGTTTGGCTATGTTCTGCAGCAGCTTGGACGCCGCGTCATAGTTACCCCAGGTGAGTTGAAGCCCATCTGTCTCCTTCATGGTCAACAACTTCTTGTCGAACAACTCGATCGCCAGGCCGAGCACCCATCCCGCCTCGTTGACATCCATGCCCAGGCGATCGACCAGGTTGGCCAGGACGATGGCCGCGGCGACGTCGGTGACCCCGATCACCGGCCCGCACGCAGCGAGACATTCGTATTCAGGCTCTTCGCCAACGTAGCCCTTGAACGGCCCTTCGGTGATAGTGATAGTGTGACAGTGATGATGGCGGCAGGCCCAACAGGCGTTGGGTTTTTGCCCAAAGTGACTGCGAACATACCACCCGCTGAACTTCTCAAGCTCCGCCCGTTCGATGTCCCAGATGCAGGTGGTGTAGTTCTTCACTGGCACAAAACCATCATTGGCGAGGGTATGTTCGCAAACGGCGTTGAGAGTTCCCCATGTGTACCGGAAGTCTTTGGCCGCAATCAAGTTTTCGAGCAACTGGTCGGAAATAGCAGTGACACGAGCCCTGTCCTTTATGGGCAGCCGCAGCTTGCCCCGTGTCACGGCAATTGCCTTGAGCTTCTTGGAGCCCATCACTGCCCCGGCGCCATTGTGCGCCGCGACGTGGCCCTTGTCGACGACGAGGGCCGCGAACTTGACCAGGTTCTCGCCAGCCGGGCCAATGCTGACCACGCTCATTTGCTTGTCGCCATGTCCAAGCTCGCGCTTCAGGGCTTCACGCGTCTCAACGGTGTCCTTGCCAAGTAGCCCCGATGCATCCCTCAATTCGGCCTTCTCATCATGGATATAGAGATAGGCCCACTTCCTGGCTTTTCCCTGGAGTATGATGCCGTCATAGCCTGAAAGCCGGAGAAACGCGCCGAAGAAGCCGTTGGCCTGGGTTGCCACCGACCCGTTGGTGAGTGGTCCTTTGCTGACCACGGATATAGTGCCCGAGCCGTGATAGCTCGTTCCCCCCAAAGGGCCTGAAGCGATGATCAGGCGATTCTCGGCGTCGGACCATTCCACCCCGGGAGGGACCTCATCATAGAGGACTTTCGTGCCTATCCCCGTCCCGCCCACGAACTTGCGGGCGGTCTGCGGATCGATGGGCTCGTCCGTCAACGCTCCGCTGCTCAGGTCTACTCTGAGGAGCTTCCCTGCATATCCGTACAGGGTTTCCATGTTTGCTGCCTTCTTCAATGGTTCAGTCGTTTGTGTTGCGACCAGAAGTTACACCTGTTGGCCTAACCTTTGAGCAACCGCCTGTTTCCACGTTTCGTGCACTACGGTAGGGTCGATCTTCGCATCAACGAGAAGCGGCCTGTCCCCTTTACCCATCATCCTGGATACCGCCTGGAGGTCTTCCTTGCTTCGCACCGTCATCCCGACCGCACCGAAGGCCCGGGCGACATCCGCAAACTCCGGGTTGTCAAAGCGCACAACATCCCCGTTTTTCCCTTTCTTGTCCTCCAGCAAGTGGACCATCGATCCAAACGCTCCGTCGTTGAAGACGAAGACGGTCATGGGTATGCGGTAACGGACAGCGGTATCCAGTTCCTGGATGGACGCCATCAATCCACCGTCACCAACGATAACTATCACATGTTGGTCGGGACGGCCCAGCGCGGCCCCAATGCCCTGGAACAACCCCAGTCCTATGCTGGCGAAATCGTTGGCCGACCACACGAAGCGGTCCGGGCTTGGCACCCGAACCTCGGCGACAGGATAGAACATGTAAATCCCGCCGTCCACCGCGACAATGCGTTCTTTCGGGGTGATCCGGTCTATCTCCATCACCAGTTGACCCGGGTCTATTGTGCCCGGAATCGCATTGTGAGAAGTTGTGTGCGCAGCACGGGCGGCCGCTGCGAGCGACGCAGCATCACCGTTCCAGCCGCGTTTTTCGCGTGTGACCTGCCCGTCAAGCTGTTTGTTCAGAGCCGCGAGGGTCACACGGGCGTCACCGGTAATACCAACGGATGGGGGCGCAACCTTCGCTGTCCGGGCGGGATCCAGGTCAATACGAATGGTCTTTGCCCTGGGGAAGAGAATGCCGAAACCGGTGGTATGGGCGCTCAGACTGCATCCAACCGCGACAAGGCAGTCCGACTCCCTGAGTAGCCGCTGCGCCGGCTCGTAGGCGAGGTGACCGGCTATGCCAATGCTGTTCGGATGATCCGCGAAGAACCCCATGGCGAGTGTTGTATTCGCCAGAAGGGCGCCGGTCCGCCTGGCCAGGTCCCGGATCTCTTCTCCTGCCTGAGACTCGAAGGCTCCCCGGCCGGCTAGTATGACCGGCTTCTCTGCTGCGCGCAGTATGCCGGCCGCCCTGGCTATTGCTTCCGAATCCGGGCGCACCCTGTCCGGCTTGCGCGCCGCCGATGGGGTGTAATGCCATTCCCCGCCAAGCTCTTCTTCCATAATAGACCTGAGTATGGCGAAGACGACAGGACCTTTTCCGGACCGGACATGCTGGAACACAGCCTGGGTATCCTCGGCCAGCGTTTCCTTGCTACGTACATTCATGCAGGTTACGCCCGTCGCTTCCGCGAACTGGCCCAGACCAAACCCCCACTTCGGAACCCAGTACCCTGTTTTGGGGTCTGGTTCGGCGGCGCCACAGCGGGTCCCCGTCCCGGTTATAGTCCGCGGGACCTCGCTGGTGATGAATATCAACGGCGACCGATTTCTGGCTGCTGACACGAGCGCTGTAGCCGCATTGGTTATCCCGGGGCCGAGTGTGGCAGTACAAACCCCGACTCCCCCGGTTACCCTGGCGTACGCATCGGCCATGGTCGCCGCCGCGGCCTCGTGACGCGCGGAGACTACGCGCACCTTCTTGTTGTCTCTCAGGTCCTGGAGCAACTCTATGACATCGCTGCCGGCCAGGGTGAACACATCCTTTACGCCCTCCCTGACAAGCGCGTCGGCCAGGGCCGCGTATCCGTGCATCAATTTCCTCCGATCCTGTTTTTCATCGCTCGCGGCTGGGGCGCCAGCAGTCCCTTATCCAAACCGGTATGGCCAGATGTCATGTTTGACTTTGCCATACTTGCCCTGAGATTGTCGGTAATACCTTAGCATTCTCCACATGCCCTGTCAATGGCGCCAGGCTGGTCATTTATGGATAAGTGACATGTTGTCCGGTTAAAGATGCCTGTTTCCTTCTGCTACAGCCATTATCAATTACTGATATATTGCAACCTTTTCAATCTGCACTAACTCAGTACAGTGCAATGCTCCGACGACCCAGGGGAGGTGACCACATCCCAATCGCCCATTGGTCCAAGCCATGAAGGCGCTAGCCAGGGCAGACAGAAGGCAGGAGGTAGCGGTCGGTCGCAAGGTCTCCCAGCTTCAACTGACAATCCGTTGACGGTAAGCGATCATTGAGCGTGCCGCGAAACGTCATTCCGGCCCCCGAGCCGGAATCCAGAACCCCGGGTGAATCCCGATTGACTAATACAAACGAAATAGTTATTGTTGCTTGGCATTATCACTG
>JACPRR010000021.1 GCA_016189825.1 Chloroflexota bacterium | reverse complement strand
GTGCGCTTGCCCGATCAACCCCGGCGTGGGAGTCCTCAACGTGTTCCTCGTCCTCTGGAACGTCCCCCAGTCCACGGGTTGAACGCGGGCGTTCACACCGACCTTGTTCCAATAGCCCTGGATGACCTGGGCCATCGCCGGTGAATACGCCGCGCCTGCCTGCGTGTACGTCCACAGCGTTATGTCGAAACCTTGCGGATACCCGGCTTCCTTGATAAGGCGCGTGGCCTCTGCGGGATCATACCGGTTCAGCTTCGTCGCCGCGTAGTTCATCCACTTCGTTGTGTCGATCCCGATCACCTGGTCGGACAACTGCGGCGGGCCCGGCGGCAGCGCATCGCCATGGAAGAAGTTCTTCATGATCTCGTCCCTGTTGATGGCCAGGGAAAGCGCCTGCCGCACCTTTATGTTGGCGATGGGCAACTTCGCGCCCTCTGGCTGGTAAGCGCCGTTGAGAAGCACCATCGATGAAGGAGTGCCCAAGATGATCGTCTTGAACCCTCCCGCCCTCAGTTCGGGAGCGCTGTCAGGAGAAATCTCGATCTCATCCAGGCCCCGCGTCTTGAGCGCAGCGACGCGCGTCGTCTCCTCCGGCATTTGCAGGAGCGTCAGCTTCTTGAATGAGGCCACCTGTCCCCAGTACTTGGTATTGGCCTCCAGAGAGATCTCATCGCCGGGGATGCGCCTGACGAACTGGAACGCGCCCGTTCCCACCGGTTGGTCGTTGAAAGCAGCTTTGCCTTTCTGTTCGAAATACTTCTTGGGCAGTATCAAGCCCCGCCCGGTTGTGCCCACCAGGGTGAGGAATGCCGGGAGGTCGAGCTGCGGCGCAACCGTGTGAATCTTGACCGTATAGTTGTCAATGATCTCGCTGCGCTCGAAGCTCCGTTGGAAGTCCGACGCGTAGGCGTCTTTTGCACCGTATGCATCGAGCGAGAACTTGACGTCCTCTGCGGTCAAGTCGTCCCCGGTGTGGAACTTGACACCCTTGCGGATGGTGAAGGTCCAAGACTTGGCATCCGAGGACATCACCCACTTTTCGGCGAGACCGGGTTGAAGCCCCTTGGCCCCCCAGTCTACCAGGATGTCATAAATCGGCGCCAGCATGGTAGTCACAGTCCCGCCGTCGGCATAGACAGGGTTCATCTGCTCTGAGCCGAAAGTGGCTAGGCCCACCCTCAAGTCCCCGTAAGGTCCGGCGGCGGTCGTCGCCGGCGCTGTAGTGGGTTTCACCGTCGTAGCGGGCGCGGACGTGGTCGTCGTGGTTCGTGCGGGCGCCGACGTGGTAGTGGCGGTCGTCGTGACAGCGCTTGTCGTCGTCTGCGACGGAGTCTTGGAGCAGCCGGCCACAAGCACGACAACCACCAGCGCCGGCAGAATGAATCGTTTTAGCCATTGGATCCCAGTCATGAAAGCAACCTCCAGAGCTTCTATTGGTACTTGGTTAATATATCCGCCAGAGGAGCCAATTGTCAACCCGGCTAATGGCTGCGCTGGAAGTGCTGCTGCCTCGCGGCGTTCACTGTCGCTGACGGCTGCTGCGATAGTTCTTTATGTAGCGCATGCAGTCCGGGTCCTTGCCGGCGATGAGATCAGCGGCGAGGATCGACTCTCTGAGCCCAGGTCCGCCGGGGTTGACAATGGGGGCATTCACACCACACCAGATAGCCATGCAAAGGAAGCTGTTATTGACCACATGGCGGTCGGGGAGTCCGAACGATACGTTCGAGGCCCCCAGGGTCAGGTTCATCCCCAGCCGTCCTGAAAGCAGGCTGGCCGTAGCAAGGCAAGCCGTCCCGTTGGTCTTACCTACCCCCACGGGGAGGACAAGCGGGTCAAACAACAGGTCGCTTTCCTCGAGACCTGCTTCCCGTGCCCGCGCAATGATCTTCTGCGCCACGGCGAAGCGCTTTTCAGGCTCGCCGCTTATTCCCTCCTCATCATGGCAGAGGGCTATCACTGCCGCCCCGTACTTCGCAGCCAGGGGCAATATCGCAGCCATCGATTTCTCTTCGCCGGTAGTGCTGTTGATGAGCGCCCTCCCCGGGCAAACGCGCAGGGCCGCTTCCAGGGCCACGGGGTCCGAAGAGTCGATACAAATCGGCGCCCCGACAGCCTCAGCCACGACCTTGACAGCCTCAGGAAGGATGACTGTTTCATCCGCTCCCGCGGCCCCGACGTTGACATCGATAATTGATGCTCCGCTACCAACCTGGCTCAGCGCTTCTTGCCTGAGCGTATCCCAATTCTTCTCGCTGATCGCCTTCGCCAGGCGGGGCTTCCCGGTTGGGTTTATCCGCTCTCCGATGATGGCGGTCGGCCTTTCTGGGGATATTTCTACCTGGGTTGTTCTTCCTTTAAGCGTCGTGATCAATGCCGGACCTCTCTACTATCGTGTTTCTTGCGATTATACCATTCGTTGACAGGCAACGCGTCGAGGTTGTATTGTTTCGCGTTGATGTTCAAAACGGCGAGGAACGCGCGATGAAAGCTTGGAGACTGTTCGCCCTGGGAGACCACCGCCTCGTTGAAGCACCTGTGCCGGCAGTCGGTGAGGGCTCGGTATTGATACGCGTCAGGGTAGTGCAGCCCAGCGTCACCGACGCGGAGGTCATCAAAGGTGACGCATTTTCTTCCCGCACTTTGCAAAGGCTGGCGGCGAGCGGCTTCCTCCAGCTCGGGCACGAATACTGCGGGCAGGTCGTCGAGGTAGGCAAGGGGGTGGTATCTCTGAAAGTAGGGGACAGAGTCAGTTCCGCAACCGGCAACGTGCATTGCGGGCGTTGCGCCATGTGCCTGTCCGGGAAATACGCCGAGTGTCTTTCGCCGCATCACATCGGAGGGGACATCCCGGGAGCTTTCGCCGAATACATGTGCCTGCCCGAGTTGGGCGCCGTCAGGATGCCGGACGGGCCGACGGACAACGAGGTGGCTGCCTTCCAGCCTCTTTGCGCCTGCCTGGCCTCTGTTCGCTCCGCCGGGATCAGGATGGGCGACTCGGTCCTGGTGTTGGGCCAGGGGGCGGTTGGCCTGGGCGTGTTGCAGGCTGCAAAACTTGCCGGCGCCGGCCTTCTCATCGCTGTCGCCAGACGGCCTGAAAGCCTCGCCCTGTCCAGGAAATATGGAGCGGACATCACGATCAATGCCACGGAAACAGATGTTGTCCGCGAGGTACTGGCGGCCACGGGCGGGCACGGAGTCGACGTGGCCTTCGAGGCCGCAGGCGGCTCCCCGGCGCACGGGCTATCGGGGTTTGCAACCCTGCTCCAGGCCCTGCAGTCCGTACGGCCGGAAGGCACTGTGGTTCAGGCCGCGATCCTCGTCGGCACGCTTGAGTTGAACACAGACCTGCTGAAAGCGAGAAGGGTCAGGTACATCCAACCGGAGGCGAATACCAGCGAGTTCCTCAGCATTGCGGCGCAAATGGGTGGCGAGCGGCAGGATTCAGGTGGCCCCGCAGATAACTCACGTAGTCCGCGGCCTGGAGAAGCTTCCAGAAGCCATGGAGATCACGGAGAACAAGGCAAAATATCACACCACGAACTCGGCGCAAGTCGTAGTCTGGAGTCCGGAGTAGTCCCGGCGCAGCCTCAAGCACGGCCCAAACCAACCGAGCGAGAGTTGAGATAATGACAACAGATACCAGACCGGATTTCAGGCGCGTCCGCCGCGCCCTCATGCTCGATGGTGAGCCCGATAGGATCGCCCTCTTCGACACCGTCGACCGGGGCATCATGAGCGCATGGCTCGGGAAGCCGGTGTCCGACCTGGCCAGCATCGTGGAGTTCCGCGTAAAGGCGGGCTACGACTATGTCCCGTTGGGCGTAGACCTGTGGTCGCAGTTGAAGAAGGCCAAAGGGGGCAAGGGGGCGCCCGCGGGGCAGAGCAAGCAAGGTCAATACAGCCTGTACGTGGAGAAGGGGATGCCGGGCGAGCCCCTCTGGGGAAGCGCCTCCGACCGGAGCGACGATGCCAGGGCAACAGAGGAGCGGGTGTGGGCCACGGAGGGAAAAGGAATAATCACCTCTGTCAAGGAACTCGAGGACTTCCCCTGGCCCAGAGTTGAAGAAATGGACTTCTCTCCCTTTGAACAACTGGAGGGCCTCATGCCACAGGGCATGAAAGCAATAGCCCATGCCGGTCACATCTTCACCACGGTGTGGACACTCATGGGCCTGGAGACCTTCTCCTTGTCACTGTCGGACGATCCCGGCCTGGTTGCCGCAATATTCCAGAGGGCCGGCGACATCCAATACCAGGTGGTTGACAGGGTGACCAAATTCGGCGCCGTAGGCGCGGTGATGTTTCCGGATGACATCGCCTACACGTCCGGACTCATGGTCTCTCCGCGGCACCTGCGCAAATACCACTTCCCCTTGTTGGAGCAGATGTGCGCGCTGTGCTGGAAGCGTGACAAGCCGGTCATATACCATTCGGACGGGAAACTCGACGTCGTGCTCGAAGATATTATCGCGGCGGGGGTCAACGCGCTCCATCCCATTCAGCCCAACGCCATGGACATTGCGGATGTGAAGGCGAAAGTGGGGGGCAGGCTCTGCCTCCTGGGCAACATCGACCTCGACGTGCTGGCGCGGGGGACCCCTTCTCAGGTCGAGGCGCTCGTCAGGAAGAACCTGCGAGAGATAGCCCCTGGCGGCGGCTATTGCGTCGGATCGAGCAACTCGATCGCTGACTACGTCAAGATCGAAAACTTCAACGCCATGCGCAAGACCGTATTCAAGTACGGGAACTATCCCATCGGAGCGTAGGATGCGCCCCCGGAACACGCCGGGGGACGAAGCAACCCCCCAGTTCTTACGAAAATAGCCCATTTTCATGCTTCGTGGTGCCCCGATCCAATCGGGGCATGGAAAATTCTCACGAAAATACCTTTTTTGAGGCTGTCCGAATTCGTCGTTGCGAGACCCGCCTCGGGCTGAAGCAATCCCATTTAGCACGAGCGTGACTGGCGGAGCCCCAAGCCATCAGCCCGCGGCCAGGGTTCGATCGGGAATCATGGTCCCTGCTGGAGGAGATTGCTTCGCCCTTCGACGATGGCCCCAGCCGCTACTGTGGTGTCCCGATGACGCCTTTGCAACTGCGTAGCAGCCTATTGTCAATCCCCCGAAAGCAGGAATCCAGATGGCCGAGCCTGGATTCCGGACTCCAGTTTACTCTGAGCGCCACGCCCTTCGAGAGCCTCAGGG
>JACPRR010000175.1 GCA_016189825.1 Chloroflexota bacterium | reverse complement strand
CACCGGCAGTTGATGTCCTGCCTGTGGGCCGCCGGGCGCCGGGATGAAGCATTGCGGCAGTTTCAGGAATGTCGGCGCATTTTGGCGCGTGAGCTTGACATAGAGCCTCTGGCAGAAACTCAAGCTTTGTACGCGAAGATCAACAAAGATTAGCCCCGGCCCTTCCTGCCCCTCCAAATAATTATGGACCTGATTGTAAGCCTGTTGTTAGGACAACACTCTAGACTTTCGCCAATAGGCCAAAAGGTATCGCAAACAATTACGACCTGATTGTAAGCATGATGTTAGGATACAATTCTACAGTTTCGCCAATTAGGTCACGTTATATGGATACGCAGTCTATCAGGCCGGAGGCGTCCTTCGTCATCCGGCTGTGGCTGGAACCCGGCCAAGGAGCGACAGTCGCCGCGTGGCGGGGGCATGTTCGCCATGTCCAGAGTGGGGAAGAGTTCCATTTCTCCACTCTGGACGGGTTATTGGCGTACGTGGCGGCCAAGAGCGGGGCTCGTACTCCACATCACTTGCCCGCTCCCGGTGGCGGATAGTTACCGGCCCGCCAGGTAGGAAGGCAGGATTCCGGGTATGCATGGAGCACACAAATCGAGGATACGGGTTATCATCGCGTCCATTGTCTTGGTGGTCCTCGCTCTGAGTGCAGCGGGCAGGGGTAGGACAATCGCTTGGGCTTCCGGTGGGGAGGACCGCGGGGAAACTCTCTTCGTTGAAAAGTGCAAGGCCTGTCACACAGTTGGTGCCGGAAGGACAATCGGACCGGACCTCAAGGGCGTGGGCGCCAGGCGAGGCGAGTCCTGGCTGGTCAGGTTCATCACCGCTCCAGATCGCATGGTCGCCCAAGGCGACCCGGTCGCAAAACAATTGGTCCAGGAATACGGGATGGTCATGCCGAGCCTGGGTGTTTCTGAGGAGGAGGCGAAAGCTCTCCTGGCCTACATCGCTGCGCAGTCCAGCGGGAGCGCACCTGCCTCCGCTCCCACAGCATCGCCGATCAGCTCACCAACGACTGCAGCTACAGCGAGTGGGGATATGGCCAGGGGCCGCGATCTTTTTTCCGGTAAGACCAGGCTCAAAGGGGGCGGCCCTGCCTGTATGAGCTGCCATAATGTCAGCGGAGTTGGCATCTGGGGTGGGGGCACGGTGGGCAAAGACCTCACGAAGGCCTATGCGGCGTTCGGGGAGAGCGGCATTGTCTCGTTGCTGAAAAATGCGCCCTTCCCAATGATGAAAGAAATCTACTCTGTCAAGCAGCTCGGAGATGGTGAGGTCGCCGACGTGACGGCTTTTCTGAAGGAGGCCAGCAGCACGCCGGCAACCTCGAGTCAGGGTGCAGCGCTATTCTTCATAATCAGCGTTGTGGGCGCTCTGCTTGTCATCGGCGCGTTCCAGTTGTTATGGCGCGGACGGCTGTCTGGAGTCCGCCGTCCGCTGGTCAAAGGAGGCTCTAGATGAGCTGGATTCAGGATATTGCCAGCCCGCAGCAGCGCCGCTGGGAGGACTTTTACCGCAACCGCTGGCAGTACGACAAGATCGTCCGCAGTACGCACGGGGTGAATTGCACTGGTGGCTGCTCCTGGAACGTGTACGTCAAGAACGGCATTGTGACCTGGGAGATGCAGGCCCTGGATTACCCAGATTTTGACAAGGACATCCCGCCCTACGAACCGAGGGGTTGCCAGAGGGGGATCTCTTATTCCTGGTACCTCTACAGTCCGATCCGCGTCAAGTATCCCTACATCCGCGGCGCCATGGCCGACTTGTGGCGCGCTGCCAGGAAGTCGCATGCCGATCCTGTGGAAGCTTGGGCCGCTGTTGTTGAGAATGCCGAGGGCCGAGCTAAGTACCAGCAGGCGCGCGGCAAAGGCGGGCTGCGCCGCACATCCTGGGATGAGGCGCTGGAGATCATCGCTGCCTCCATGCTCTACACGGCCAGAAAACACGGTCCAGACCGCGTCGCAGGCTTCTCTCCGATCCCGGCGATGTCTTACCTCAGCTACGGCGGAGGTTCGAGGCTGCTGCAGCTTTTCGGCGGCGTGAACCTGAGCTTCTACGACTGGTACAGCGACCTCCCTCCGGCGTCGCCTGAGGTCTGGGGCGAGCAGACCGACGTGCAGGAGAGTGCCGACTGGTACCACGCCAAATACATCGTCTCGATGGGCGCCAACCTCAATATGACGCGGACGCCGGACGTCCATTTCGTCGCCGAGGCCCGGTATCAGGGGGCCAAGTTCACCGTTCTCGCGCCGGACTTCAGCCAGGTGGCGAAGTACGCCGACTGGTGGATACCAATCAATCCGGGCCAGGATGGCGCCTTCTGGATGGCGGCAAACCATGTGATCCTGAAAGAATACTTCGTTGACCGCCAGGTACCTTATTTCATTGATTACCTGAAGAAGTACACCGACTCCCCATTTCTGGTTGTCCTCAATAGAAAGGGGGATGGGTACGAGGCTGGTCGGCTCCTGCGTGCAAGTACTATCGAGCGCTATCGGGCAGTCGAGAATTGTGACTGGCGCTTCCTGGTGTTCGACGGGAAGTCGAATAGCCCCAGGATGCCCGGGGGCTCTGTAGGTGCACGCTGGGCCAAACAGGACTCCGGGAAATGGAACCTGGAGATGAAAGACGCGGGCGACGGCGCCGAGCTGGACCCGCTGCTAAGCTTCATCGACAGCAAGGACACTATTGCTCAGGTGGAGTTCACTGATTTCGAGTCGCTAAAGGTGGTCAAGCGCGGCGTGCCCGTCAAGTATGTGGAGACAACGGGGGGCAATGTGGCGGTGACCACAGCCTTTGACCTGTTGGTCGCCCGTTTCGGTGTCTCCCGCGGTCTGCCCGGAGATTACCCTGCCGGCTACGACGTTGCCGCAACTTATACGCCCGCCTGGCAAGAGAGGCTCACCGGCATCAGCGCCGATACGGTGGTGAAATTCGCACGCGAGTTCGCCGGCACCGCCGAGAAGACGAACGGCAAGTGCACCATAATCATCGGCGCTGGAATCAATCACTGGTACCACAACAACTTGATCTACCGCTCGGCCATGACTGCCCTGATGTTGACCGGGTCAGTGGGCGTGAACGGCGGCGGCCTGGCCCATTATGTTGGACAGGAGAAGCTGGCTGCCGTGGCGCCATGGTCGACGATCGCCTTCGCCAGTGACTGGGTCGCCCCGCCGCGGCTGCAGAACGCTCCTTCCTATTACTACGTGCATACCGACCAGTGGCGATACGAGGGTCCGTTCACCAACTATCAGCGCCTGCTGGGCGAAAACCCGTTGGCCAGCGGCCACACCATGGATATGCAGGCCCGGGCGGTGCGGCTTGGCTGGCTGCCTTTTTACCCGCAGTTCAACAAGAACCCCTTCGCCCTGGTCGAGCAGGCCAGGAAGGCGGGCGCCGGCAGCGACGAAGAAGTGGTCAACTGGGTCGTGGCCCAGCTCAAAGAGCGAAAGCTGAGGTTCGCCGTTGAGGACCCCGACGCTCCGGAGAACTGGCCGCGAATGTGGATCATCTGGCGAGGCAACGCCTTGATGTCCAGCGCCAAGGGGCATGAATACTTCCTAAAGCACTTCCTTGGCACGCATAGCAACGTGAACGCGGAAGAGGTCGCCAAGGGCGCCGCCCAGGACGTTCTGTGGCAGGACAATGCACCGCGCGGCAAGATCGACCTGATGGTGGACATTAACTTCAGGATGGACACCTCTGCCTTGTATTCGGATATCATCCTGCCGACGGCCACCTGGTATGAAAAGGACGACCTTAACTCCACCGACCTACACACCTACATTCATCCATTGTCCAAGGCAGTTACGCCCTGCTGGGAAGCCAAGCCCGACTGGGACATCTTCAAGGCCATCGCCGGGAAGATAAGCGAGCTGGCGCCGGCGCATTTTCCCAACCCGGCTAAAGAGGTGGTTGCTGCTCCGCTCCAGCATGATTCTATCGACGAGATCGCGCAGCCGGAGGTGAAGGACTGGGCCAGAGGCGAGTGCGAGCCCATACCGGGCAAGACTATGCCCCATCTCCGCGTGGTCGAGCGTGACTACGTCAACCTGTACAAGCGCTTCATATCCTTTGGCCCCCTGGCCCGCCAGAACGGGATCGGCGCCCACGGAGCGCGCTGGCCTATCCAGGACTTCTATGATGAGATGCTGAAGTTCGCGCCGGTTCAGCAGTGGAACGGCGGCCGATACCCCTCGCTGGAGGAGGCGCAGCAGGCCGCTAACGTGATACTTTACCTGGCGCCGGAGACGAACGGTGACGCCGCCTACCGGGCCTTTGAAGAGGAAGAGCACAGGGTGGGACTGCCGCTCAAGGACTTGGCGGAAAACACCCGCGGTATTCGCTACACCTTCGCAGACCTGCAAGCGCAGCCGCGGCGTCTGCTCACCAGCCCGTGCTGGTCCGCCAACATCAACGACGGCCGCACCTATTCGCCCTTTTGCCTCAATACCGAGCGCCTCATCCCCTGGCGGACGCTGACCGGCCGCCAGCAGTTCTACTTGGACCACCAGGTCTACCTGGCCTTCGCCGAGAACTTGCCGGTTTACAAGCCCAACCCCCACCCCAGCGTATACGGGGATTTCATCACGACCAAGCCGGATGCTAGGAGTATCATGCTGAACTACCTAACGCCCCACGGGAAGTGGCATATCCACTCGACGTATTACGATAATGAGATAATGTTGACCCTTTCCCGTGGCATGGAGCCTTTTTGGATTAATGAGGAAGACGCCGGCGCCATCGGTGTGAAGGACAATGATTGGGTGGAGATATACAATGATCACGGTGTGATGGTTACCCGCGCTGTCATCAGCGCCCGAATTCCCAAGGGGGCCTGCATCGTCTATCACTCTCCGGAGCGGACTATTTCCGTGCCCAAGTCGCCGCTGAAGGGGGATCGCCGGGCGGGTGGGCACAACAGCCTGACCCGCGTGCGTCTCAAGCCGGTGCTCATGGCTGGTGGCTATGGCCAGTTCACCTACGCGTTCAACTACTGGGGGCCGACCGGGATAAACCGGGACACCCACATCCTGGTGCGCAAGCTGGAAGGCCAACCGGTCTGGTAGAAGGAGTCAAGACATGGATGTCCGGGCGCAACTTTCGATGGTGTTTCATCTCGATAAGTGCATCGGCTGTCACACCTGTAGCATAGCCTGCAAGAACCTGTGGACTTCCCGCGAGGGCGCAGAGTACATGTGGTGGAACAACGTGGAGACCAAGCCCGGCACGGGCTATCCCACGTTGTGGGAAGACCAGGGGAAGTATAAGGGTGGTTGGGAGGTTAAGGGAAAGGCCCTCAGACCTAAGATAGGGCGACGCCCCGGCCTGCTGACTAATATTTTCTTCAACCCCTTCCTGCCCACCATGGACGACTACTACGAGCCGTGGACCTATAAGTACGAGCACCTTTATACGGCGCCTGCCGCGGACGACCAGCCGACGGCGCGGCCGGTGTCAAAGGTAAGCGGAAGGTTCCTGGACCTGGAGGCCGGGCCGAACTGGGATGATGACCTGGGCGGCTCCTCGGTCTACGCTCGTAACGACATCAATCTGGATGAACTGAGTGCTGCGGAGCGGGAGGCCCTGTTTCGCCTTGAGCGCATGGTGTTCTTCTATATTCCGCGTATCTGCAACCACTGCTTGAACCCCGGGTGCGTCGGCGTTTGCCCCAGCGGAGCCATTTACAAGCGGGCAGAGGACGGCATCGTCCTTGTCAGCCAGGAAAAGTGCCGCGGCTGGCGCTTCTGCGTCAGTGGTTGTCCCTACAAGAAGCCTTACTACAATTGGAAGACCGGCAAGTCGGAGAAGTGCATCCTGTGCTATCCCCGTGTTGAGACGGGACAGGCGCCGGCCTGTTTTCACTCCTGCGTTGGCCGCATTCGCTACATGGGGATCCTGCTGTACGACGCTGACCGTATTCAGGAGGTGGCCAAGGTGCCAGAGGCAGACCTGGTGAACGCGCAGCGTGACATCATCCTTGACCCTTGCGATGCGGCGGTAGTTGCCGGCGCCCGCAGGAATGGGATTGTCGATGCATGGATCTCGGCGGCCCAGAAAGCGCCGGTTTACAAGTTTGTCAAGAAATGGGGCATTGCCTTGCCGTTGCACAGTGAGTTTCGCACATTGCCCATGCTCTTTTACGTCCCGCCCTTGCTGCCCGTGCTGGCCTCTACCGAGAACGGTTGCTATGACCTGGGCAAGTCCGACTTCTTCGGAACTATCGACAATGTTCGAGCGCCTCTGAAGTACATGGCGCGGCTGTTCTCGGGGGGCAACGTGGAAATCGTGAAACAGGCGCTCCGGAAGCTGTGGGCTGTCCGCGCTTACAAACAAGCTCGGTCGGCGGGCAATCTGACCGAGGGGCGGGCTCAGGCCATAATGGGAGAGGCCCGCTGCGCCCCGGAGGAGGCTGAAGAGATCTTCCGCCTGACGGCCCTGCCACGGTTCGAAGACCGCTTCGTCTTGCCGCCCTACCATCGCGAAGAGGTCATCGCGCTGACCACTGAGACCTTAATGCAGAAGGGGCAAACGGGATTCGGCTACACGCGCTTGCCGAAGCGAGGACCATGATGCTGAGCCAAGAAGACCGGGGACTGTGCCGGCTCTTTGCCGAGATGCTGGACTATCCGGATAGCTCGCTACCCGGCAAGGCCGAGGGCTTCGCCCGGCAACTGGCGCAGGCGCACCCTGAGATCGCGGGCCCGGTGCAGTCCTTCGCCGCCTTCCTCAAGAGTCAGGAAGAAGCAGGAACACTGGAGGAGCTCTTCACTCAGACCTTTGATATTACTCCCGCGACGACCCTTTACTTCGGCTATCATCTCTTCGGCGAGACTCCCAAACGGAGTGTTTTCCTTGTCAGGCTACAGGAGGCCTATGAGGGCTGCTCCTTCTCCCGCGGCACAGAGCTGGCAGACCACCTGGGGGTGATCCTGAGGTTCCTGAGCGTCGCTGAAGACGCTGAGTTTGGCTATCCCTTGCTGGAGGAGTGCCTGCTGCCCACTTTGACTCAGATGGAGAAGGAGCTGAAGAAGAGCGATAGTATGTACGCGCTGGTGATTGGACCGTTGAGGTCGTTCCTTCAGCATATCGCGCGCAAATCTGTGAAGACCGGGGGTGTGTTACATGCTTGAGTCCTTCCTGTTTGGCGTGTTGCCCTATGTTGCTATTGTCCTGATGATCGTCGGACTGATTTGGCGCTACGCCACGAACCAGTTTAGCTACTCGAGCGTGTCTTCTCAGTTCTTGGAGAACAGGCAGCTCTTCTTGGGCTCAGCACCATGGCACTACGGGATAATAACTGTGCTGCTTGGGCATCTCGTGGGTGTGCTGTTTCCCGAGGGAGTCAAGGCCTTCAACGGCGTTCCGGTGCGCCTGTATATCCTGGAGGGTACGGCGCTCGCGCTGAGTATCATGCTCCTGTGGGGGCT
>JACPRR010000156.1 GCA_016189825.1 Chloroflexota bacterium | reverse complement strand
CTGGATCGACTGGGGTGTGTTTGGCCCCGTCATCCTCTTCGTGTTGGGCATCCTGTTGTTCCTGGGCATGAGGAGATAGATTGTGCGAGTCGAAAAGTGCGGCGTTCAGGTTTTAGATATTGGGCCTGGTCCTTCTCTTTCTCGGTGTACTGTTCCTTTTGCAGAACCTCGGCGTTGTAGGGTGGGATGTCTGGGGAACCCTGTGGCGCTTCTGGCCGGTGCTGCTTATTGTCATCGGCCTTGGCTTAATCTGGGGCAGGAGGAGCCCGTGGCTGATGTTTGGGTTGAGCGTTGCGCTGCTGGCTGGCGCGGTCCTTGTCGCCATCTTCACGGCCGGGACAACTGGCCCGGCGACCACCAGTTTCAAGCAATCGCTTTCCCGCATGGACAGCGCGCGGGTCGAGGTCAGGTTCGGGGCTGGCGAGCTGTCAGTGGGCAGCCTGCCTGAATCATCGGTCAACCTGGTTGAGGCAACGGGCTCACCCGACCTGAAGGGCGAGTTCAGGCTGCGCGACCACACCGGGGTGCTGACCCTTGAGGCGCCCGGGCGGGGATGGAACTGGTTCGGCGGCGGACGGGAGATACGCCTCGACGCTGAATTGAGCCGGCGCATCCCCATCGAGTTAGCGGTAAGGACGGGTGCTTCGCACGGCAGGATCGACCTTTCGGACTTGAAGGTGACTTCGCTGACCATGGAGGTTGGCGCCAGCACACTCGACCTCCGCCTGCCTTCAAGAGCCGGGGTTACCGAGGCAGCGCTGAAGGCGGGAGCTTCCCACCTGACGGTCGTGGTGCCACAGGGTGTGGCAGCGCGGATCGCGGTGGCAAGCGGGGTAAGTTCCGTCACGGTTGCCCCGCGATTCCCCGGGTCTGGCGGCCGCTACCAGTCCGCCGACTATGCTACCGCCGCTAACCGCGTCGACCTCAGCATTGAAGCCGGAGCGTCCACAATCGACATACGATGAGCGGCGAGGGAGACTACTGTTCCATGACCCCGTGCGGGTCCCGGCCCGCCACCAGGTCCTGGTAGCGCGGCAGGAGCCTGGCGCGGTAGACCTCTTCCAGCCTGTCCAGGAGGTCAGCCGGATCGGGACCGGAAAGGATGGTCGCGCCCGTTTCCTTCTGGATGAAGGAAATTATGGTCTTCAAGTGCACGGTTATCCCTCCCGTGCTTTCCAGTATGCCTATGATCTTGCCCTCGTCGTAGGCGATGGCGAACTCGCCGAGGGTGCCTGATCTGCCTCCGGCAAACACCACGATGTTGCAGGAGCGAATGTTCTCGATCTCACGGCCCATCAGGCCGCTGCCGGTAAATATCAATGCATCGTAACCCCAGGTCGGTGATTGGAACTTCAGCACGTGTTCTTCCAGATTGAGCGCGGGAGACACGCCGACAACAACTCCGCCAATGCTCTTGGCGCCCTTCACCGACTCGTGCGGCAGGCCTGGGCACGCTCCGGTGACGAGCACGTAGCCCCGCCGCGCGACCTCTTGGCCCAGGCGGTACGCTTTCTGGAAAACCTCGGGTGCAATGTGCCCGCCCGAGGACCCCATCACTCCAACAGTCATGCGTGGCAACGAGTTCCCGTCGCTAGAAGAGGGCGAAGTCACGTTTTTCCTCCCTGGCCGGATTGTCCGTGAGTTGCTAACGGGCCCAGTCTACCCAGCGCCTGCCGGAGGTGTCAACATCTGTTCCCCTGGGGGCAAAGCGATGCCAGAACACATGCCCGGCATACCGGGTCCGTCTTGCAGGCGGACTTGCCGTGAACGACCAGAAGAGCATGGTACTCGTTGTACAGTCCGGTGTGCCGCGGCAGGTTGTTCATGAAGAGGGCCTGGCAACCTGCATAGTCTGTGGTTGGTGGCAGCAGGCCCAACCGGGCCATGATGCGGCGGGTATAGGCGTCGACAACGAATACGGGCTTGTTGCAGGCGTATAGCAGGACCGAGTCTGCGGTCTCCTCGCCCACGCCCCAGATCGAGAGCAATTCCAGACGCAGGGAAGCGATGTCCCGACGGGACAGGGCGGCGAAGCTGTCCTTCTGCGCGCCAAGCCATGCTGCCATGGCTTTCAGCTTCTTTGCCTTCACGTTGTAGTAGCCGCTGGGCCGGATGGCTTCCGCCAGCCTCGCTACCGGCACGCGCCGCAGCTCGCCGGGGTCCAGCAGGCCTCGCAGCTTGAGGCTTGCTATCGCCCTTTCCACGTTCTTCCATGCCGTCGATTGGGTGAGTATGGCGCCAATGGTGACCTCGAAGGGGGTCTCACCGGGCCACCAGTGCTGGGGCCCATAGGCGGCGAGGAGGCGCTGGAACAACTCGAACAGGATGGCGGACGCTGGCTTAACGGCGGGGTGTAGTTGGGGCGGAGTCAGGGCCATTTCACTACAGTGTCGTGCCTTCTTGGGATATGTGTCAAACTCCTTTGACTTCCGCCGCAAATTGTAGCTAAGATAGAGACCGCGGGGCGTTAGCTCATCTGGGAGAGCGCTTGGTTTGCATCCAAGAGGTAGCGGGTTCGAATCCCGCACGCTCCACCACCGCTTGCAAAAATTAGCTGGCCTCAGAATTCCTCGTCTATCTGCGCTCTGTAGTGAGTGCTTGCAGAACAAACCATCGCGTCGCATGGTCAAAGCCTTGGGTCTCCGGGTTCGTGCGCTTACACCAAGGCATGCAGGTTGACTGGTCGGCTATCAATGGGAGCCCGAGAAGGAACTGCCTCTTCGCGAGCCACTGCTTCATGGTCAATTCTTCATTGACTCGAATTGGCTTTGAACCCTTGGCTGATTCGAAGAACTGAGGGTATTCGGCTTGCCAGTATCGGCCGGACACTCTCCACTGTATTCGTCCAGGGATCTCAAATCCCTCCATCTTCCGCTTCAGGATGTCCAAGAAGCCCAGCATCTTGCCTTTGTTGTTGAAGTAAAAGACCACGACATGTTCGTTGTACTTGCCGTGGACTGATACGGGGAGTGTCTTCAGCAATCGATTGAACTTGGCTATGTTGGTCCGTGAATACGACCAGAAAACCAACCCCTTGAAGCACTCTCTGCATTCGATTGGCAAGAATCCGTTCTCCCGGACGAAATCGGGAACTTCGTCATAGTAGCGCCCAGAGTCCTCGTCTTTCGACACGAGTTCGGTTCCGGGAGAATCGTGTTTAAAGTAGTTCCACTCCATCAGTCAACGCCGCTGAGTTCGACTCAGGATGTATGCTTGTTCTTTTGTGGACTGTCTACCCACCTGGGTCATACCCCAGAGCCTTATACCCTCGAAGTCGCTTGCGGAACATCCGCTCTAGCATTGGCAGGCGTTGGTCCACGTAGTCGTATACCCGCAGTTCGGTCTTGCCCTCATGTAGTCTCTGCAGGCGTCCCGTATATTGGACCAGAGTCCCCTTCCAGGATACAGGCATGGCAAGGAAAAGGGTATCAAGCCTGGCATCGTCGAAGCCTTCTCCGATGTAACGTCCCGTCGCCAGCAACACACGCGGTTCGTCTTCAGGTATGGAGGACATTTGCTCTGCCACCTTGCGGCGTTGTTTGGCGCCCATGCCGCCATGAAGCACGACGACATTGGATGTGCTCTCTGCCAATTTGTTAGCAAAGAACTCCAGATGATCTCGCCTCTCAGTCAGAAGGATAGGGGAACGCCCTTCAGCCACCACTTTCAGGACATCAGCAATAATCATCCCGTTGCGATCCTCGTCGGCCACCAGCGCCGCATAAATATCATGAATGGACGGTTCGCTTTCTCCATGAGGCAGCCCGAATCTGGTATGTCTCCATATCACAAGGCGTTTCGCCGGTTCGTCATGACCTGTG
>JACPRR010000155.1 GCA_016189825.1 Chloroflexota bacterium | reverse complement strand
GCATAAAGCACCGGCGCAGCGTGGCCCTTGCTGAGGATGAAGCGGTCCCGCGCAGCCCACCGGGGATCTGAAGGCCGGTGCCGCAGCACACGGAAATAGAGGGCGGCGACGAGGTCAGCGGAGGACAGAGAACCGCCGGGGTGCCCACTCCCGGCCCTGGCGATCATGGCAATAATGTGCCTTCTCAATTGTCTGGCTATCTGTTCGAGCTCGGCGGCGGAACGGATCGTCGTCTTCACTGCGCGCAATCCCGGCGGCGGGTCACCGCCAGGACATTCCCTCTCAACATGCCCTCAAACGTTCAGGGCACCATTATAGTCCGGGCTGCCACTGATGTAAAAGGTATTTCCGCCAAACTATCATGGACGTCTTGTCCGCCGGCCGGCGCAACAGATACAATGAAGGCGGCAACGAAAACGTTCGGGAGGCTGGAATGGATGATAGGTTGGTCCGCCTGAAGACCGTCCTTGAAGAAAGGGAGCGCGTCTACCGAAAGGTAGTTGCGGACTACGAGCGCTACAAGAGGAATCCGCCGGGAACGCCCGATGCCTACATTGTCGCCCTCGAAGGCAGCGTCCAGAGCTTGTTCAGCAGCGTTGCCGACCTCACGGAAGGCTACCGCGCCTACATCGGCGCCCTCGAAGAGAAATCAAAGTGAAAGCGAGGTTAGCATGGCCATATACGAGTTCATCTGTCCGAAATGCGGCAACGAGTTCGAGCTGATGCGGCCCATGAGCGAGTCCGACAGCCGCGCCACCTGCCCGAAGTGTGGTGCGATCGCGAAACGGCAGGTCTCGTCTTTCGGCTCGAAGACCGGTTTCTACGTGAAGGTGCCGGAGAAGCCCCCCTTCCGCAAGAAGGCGAGGAAGACCCAGGCGAAATGAGCCGCTTCGTGGTGCACAAGCACGCCGCCACCCACCTTCACTGGGACTTCCGGCTGGAGATGGATGGCGTGCTCAAGAGCTGGGCGGTGCCCAAGGGCCCGCCGGTCGTCCCGGGCGTGCGCCGGCTGGCCGTCCAGGTCGAAGACCACCCGCTCAGCTACATAGATTTCGAAGGTGTGATACCGGAAGGCTCTTACGGCGCGGGACCGGTGGAAATCTGGGACGAGGGGGACTTCGAACTGGTCGAGCGGGACGATGACAGCATCACGTTCGACCTCAGCGGCAAGACGCTGCGCGGGAGCTACGTGCTCGTCCACACCACAGGCAAGAATTGGATGCTCTTAAAACGAAAGTCTGGATAATGGATAACCAGGAGGACCGGTGTGGTCCTCCTGGCCCCGAGTGTTGATTTGGCTAGGAGCTTGCCGAAGGCTTCAGGACGGCGATGATTGCTGCTATCAACATCAGCACGTATGCTATGATCGCGAGTGGTTTGGTCACTGTGAACAGCAGAGGGAGCAAGAGCGTGAGCGCGAATATCGCAACGGCAACGGCTAACCACCTCATTGAGTGTCACCTCCCTTCTTTCCAGTCTACCCTAATGCCGCAAGCGGACAGGTAGTGGGTCAAACAACGTTGGAGTCAGAAGCACCCCCGGAAAGCTAGTCCACTGAAATCTGGAGAAGGCCAAAAGACAACACCGGGAAATCGATCGACCCTCAGCCCGCCTGTCCCCCGCAGATGTCGCATGCTCTCCCGTCCAACAAGCCTGGCCATCCCCCCAGGAGACGCTGCCAGCTTGCTCTCCACATCCGAATTGGTAGATATGATATAGGGTGAGGGTTAGGAAGTCAATGGATATACAGGCTATGGGCAACGAAACGCCGCATTGCGTCTATTTGCAAGCTGGCACCACAGGAACGAGGCAATAGGCAGCGCGAGCTAGAGTTTGCAGGCGCCTTCAGCGAGCAGCTTGCGGTACAGGGCGAGGCCGGCCTCCGTCGGCTGGTACTCATAGATAGAGGATATCCCCCCGGTGATCATAGTGAGAAGCCCCGCGGCAACGAGCGCGCGCAACCCGGCTTCCGCGAAATACCCAAAAAGCGAGATTCTGTGGTCCGGGACCGGACGCCCGCTTTTCTCGTTGTCGCCGCAGATCGTACAGAACAACCTCTCTGGTTCCTGCTCGAGTTCTGTGAATATCTGCTTCATCACCTCGGTCGAATTGACCAGGCCCGACAGCTCTTCTTTTGCCGAGTTGTTCATCAAACCTCTCTCATTTTTCGCCCGCCCGTGCGGCCCGCGCCAGTTCCCTTCTGATTATAGAATGTGGTAATCCTGCTTGGGAAATTGACTGATGCATGGCCGTGCTCTATGCTTGTACCCGCCAAACCGCAGCCTGAAGGAGTGCTACCGTATGGAGATTGCGCCCGGTATCCACCAATTGAAAGTACCCATCCCCGACAACCCGCTGGGCAATCTGAACTGCTACTTGGTGGCAGGAAAGAACGGCTGGCTCATGATCGATACCGGCTGGTACACGCCCGAGGCGTACGAAGCGCTCAGGACCGGCCTCAAAGGACTCGGACTGGCCACCACGGACATCTCGACCATGGTGATCACTCACGTCCATCCCGACCATTTCGGCCTCGCCGGCCGCATAAAAGCCTCTTCGCCGGCCACCCACCTGATCACGCACCGCTGGGAAGCTGACCTCATCGAGACCAGGTACATAAAGTTCGGGGCGCTCCGCCAGAAGATGGACCCCATTCTCGCCCGCCACGGGGTGCCGAAAGGCGAGGTCGAGGCCCTCAAGTCCTCGTCGATGCCAACCCTCCAGTACGTCATCACGACTTTGCCTGACGACACCGTGCACGGCGGCGAGATACTGTCCACCGGAGAGTACGACCTCGAAGTCATCTGGACCCCCGGGCATTCGCCGGGCCACATCTGCCTGTACGAGCCGAAGAACAAGCTTCTGTTCTCCGGAGACCACGTGCTCCCCTCGATCAGTCCCAACGTGAGCTATAACGCCCAATCCGGGGATAACCCCTTAGGCGACTACCTGGGCGCGCTGCGCAAAGTGCAGAACCTGGAAGTCACCAAGGTCCTGCCGGCCCACGAGCACATATTCACTAACCTTCGCGGACGGATAGAGCAGATATTCGCGCACCATGACAGGAGGAAGTCCGAGATCCTTGGCGTGATCAAGGCGGAGCCCCACAATGCGTACTACATTTCGTCCCGGATAACCTGGGATATCCCGAATCTCAAGTGGGAGCAGTTCCCCGTTATGCACCGTCGTTCAGCGGTAACCGAGACCATCGCGCACCTCGAGGCATTGCGCTGGGAAGGCAAGGCGGAAAAGACGACAATGAACGGCGCCGTTACCTACCGGGCCCTGTAAGCGGAGTTGACGCCCGTACGGACATCCCCGTATACTCCAATGTGACGGGCCTCGCTGACAAGCAGGCCATGCCATTCGAACTACTGGAAAAGGCCAAAGGCAATGGGACGAAAAGCTGAAAAGGCGCGTCAGCGCCAGGCATACAAGGCCGCATTCACCAAGGTCAAGCACAACCACGGCGGCCGCAGCGTAAGGAAGAAGGACGAGGCGGCACTGGGCAAGTAGCCCTGGCAGCAACCTCGGCAGCAACCTCGTTGCCCGGCAGCGCGGCCTTCCGTTCCGCGCTGCCGGTTCGTTTCCTCAAAGTATACCCCGAAAATACCCTTTCGAGACTTTCCTAAATTGTCATTGCGAAGCCCGCCTCGGGCGAAGCAATCCCATTTAGCACGGGCGCGACACGGCAGCGAACGAAGCTGACAGCCGCACCCGGGGTTTGGTGCGGAAGGAGATTGCTTCGTCCTTCAGCCGAAGGACTTTGAATGACGCGCAGCGCGAGTCATTGTCTACCAT
>JACPRR010000161.1 GCA_016189825.1 Chloroflexota bacterium | reverse complement strand
TGTCTCCATCATACCCGCGGGACGATTGAGAAGTCCTAAAATGGACTCATGATTTATTGAAGGGACATAACATTTGTGGAGCGGACGGCCGTGGGCCCGCCCGTTTGATTTGGCGGCCCTCAGTATGCTATATTCACGTTCGGATAACTATGCGCGGAACGTGCCGCCCTTAGGGAGGAGAACAGCCTATACTTAAACTGCGCGTGAACCAATGGATCCGGGCCCGGGAGGTGCGGGTTGTCGACGAAGAAGGAAAGCAATTGGGCATCATGCCTCTGTCGCAGGCCCTGGCTCTGGCCAGAGAACGCGGCCTGGATCTGGTGGAAGTGGCGCCAACCGCGCAGCCCCCGGTGTGTCGTATTGTCGACTACGGGAGATTGAAGTACGAACAGTCGAAGAAGGAACGGCTTGCGAAGAAGGGACAACACCTGAGCCAGGTGCGAGAGGTGAAGGTAAGGCCCAAGATCGGAGACCATGACTTGGAGGCAAAGCTCCGCAATGCCAGGAAGATGCTCGCCGAGGGAGACAAGATAAAAGTAATAGTGGTCTTCCGGGGCAGGGAGATGGCCCATCAGGATAGAGGGTGGGTGCTGCTCCAACGAGTTGGCGAAACGTTGAAGGATGTGGCGGTCCCGGACAGGCCGCCTGCGATGGAAGGGAATACCCTGGGAGTGATTTTCGCTCCCTCGAAGCAGGCGAGAGAGGCTGCGAGGGCTCCGAAGAAGGAGCCGGCGGCCAAGCCGGCTGCGAAGCCGGCCGAAAAACCGGTAGAAAAAACTGGCGTCATCGCTTAGGAGTTCGTGTCCATGCCGAAGTTGAAACCCCACAAGGGGGCGAAGGCCCGTTTCAGAGTCACCAAGAACGGGAAGATACTCAGGACCAAAGGGGGCAGCAGCCACCTTCGCCGCAACAAGCCGAAGAGGGTGAAGAGGCAGTATTCTTCCCTTGTTTCGGTGAGCACCAAGGACAGGTTACGGGTCAGCCGGCTCATCCCTTACGGTGCCTGAAACCCTTGAGGGACAAGGGCCCAGTTCACTCACGTCACCAATTCCATGATTGATCTCAGGAGGATAATTCCGTGCCAAGGGTAAAGGGAGGCGTCAAGGCCAGGCGTCACCATAAGGGCGTTCTAGCCCTGACCAAGGGCCATCGAGGACAGCGGCATCGCCTGTTCAAACGGGCCCACGAGTCCATGGTGCATGCGCTCAGCTACGCCTATGCTCACCGCAGGGAACGCAAGGGCGATATGCGGCGGCTCTGGATCACGCGCATAAATGCGGCGTGCAGGGCTTGCGATATGCCGTACGGTCGCTTCATCGAGGGGTTAAAGAAGGCCAACGTGGACCTCGACCGCAAGGTGCTCGCCGACATGGCCGTCAGGGATAGCGCAGCCTTCTCCAAACTCGTTGCTCTGGCAAAGGAACAGGTGCAGGCAGCATAGAGGTTTTTCAGGAAACCGTTTACTCGCGATCGAATGTCAGACGGGTGAGGTCAGGAGTGAACAATCTGCCTCACCCGTTTTCTTCTGGGTTGACAAAGCCGTGAACGACATGCTCCGCAGGATTGAAGAGGCGAAAACCAGGGCCGAGGATGATCTGCGTGCAGTAGCCGATCTGAAGAAGATCGAGGCATGGCGCATCGCCCATCTCGGCAAGAAGAGCGCGGTCATGGAGGCGTTGCGCGGCCTGCCGGCGCTGTCGTTGGAGGAAAGGAAACAGGCAGGCGCCCGCGCGAACGAGGTGAAGACTCTTCTTGAGGAGGCTTACAGGCAGAAGCTCGAAAGCCTCAAGGAGGCCGAGCTAGCCGCCGCCATCGCCTCCGAGAGCCTGGACGTAACATTGCCCGGTCATCCTTTTGCACTGGGCCGCCTCCATCCCACCACACAGGCGGTCGCCGAGGTCTGCCAGGTATTCGCTGCCATGGGCTTCGAAGTCGTTGAGGGCCCGGAGGTTGAGTCCGAGTATTACAACTTCGAGGCTCTCAACATCCCCCGGGACCATCCTGCCCGGGACATGTGGGCCACCCTGTGGGTGGACCAGTCCATCGCGCAGAGCGATCAAAGGGTCCTCCTGCGCACGCATACATCTCCAATGCAGATCAGGACGATGGAAGAGCGACGGCCGCCGGTTAGAGCAGTCTTCCCGGGGAAGGTGTACCGCTACGAAGCCACTGATGCCACCCATGAGTGGATGTTCCACCAGGTCGAGGGCCTTGCTATCGACACCGGGATCACGATGGCCGACCTCAAGGGAACACTCTACGAGTTCGCGCGGCGGCTCTTCGGCGCCGACCGGAAGGCCCGTTTCCGTTGCGACTACTTCCCATTTGTCGAGCCCGGCGTCGAGATGGCAATAGACTGCTTCGCATGCAAGGGGGCCGGCTGTCGACTCTGCAAGGGGAGCGGGTGGATCGAGATACTGGGCGCAGGCATGGTCCATCCTGAAGTACTGCGCCGCATGGGATGCGATCCGGAGACACATAGCGGTTTCGCGTTTGGCATGGGTGTGGAGCGCATTCCGATGCTTCGCTATGGTGTGGAGGACATCCGCCATTTCTACAGCAACGATTTCAGGTTTCTGAGGAAGTTCTAGGGAGCCATCCTGATGCGTGTTCCACTCTCCTGGGCGAAAGAGTATGTCGACCTGGTGCTACCTCTTGAAGGCCTGAACGAAAAGCTGACTCAGGCAGGGCTCGAGGTAGGGCATGTCGATGTGATTGGAGAGTCCTGGGACAATGTGAGGATCGGTCTCGTTGCTGATGTTCGGCCCCACCCGAACGCCGACCGGCTCACGCTGGTGACCGTCGATCTGGGAGATGCGAAACAGATTGTGGTGTGCGGCGCGCCGAACGTGCAAGCGGGACAGAAGATCGCTTTCGCCTCCGTGGGGGCCCGGTTGATCGACGGCCACACCGGTCAGGCGGCGACGTTGAAACCTGCCAGGATACGAGGGGTCGTATCCGAGGGCATGGTCTGCTCCGAGAAGGAGCTAGGCTTATCGGATAGCCACGAAGGCATTTTCGTGCTGCCCGGCGATGCGCCCTTAGGACAACCCCTGCGCGAGTACCTGGGAGAGACTATTCTCGACGTTGAGGTAACCCCAAACCGGCCTGATTGCCTTTCCGTCCTCGGGGTTGCCCGAGAGATCGCCGCCCTCAGCGGGCAGACGGTGCGTCCGCCCGTCCCCATCTACAAAGAGGGCGCTACCTCTGCCATGTTCCTGGCGAAAGTGCGTATCGAAGCCCCTGACCTGTGTGCGAGGTATTGCGCCAGTGTGATACGCGGCGTCAAAATAGGCCCTTCGCCACGGTGGTTGCAGCGCCGCCTGGAGGCCTGCGGGATGAGGTCGATAAACAATGTGGTCGATGCGACGAACTATGTGATGCTGGAATTCGGCCAACCCCTGCACGCATTCGACCTGGACAATATTTCGGAGAAGCAGATCATCGTCCGCCGCGCCGTCGAGGGAGAGACCATGATATCCCTGGACGGCGTCAGCCGCGAGCTGGGCCCGGGCATGCTTGTCATCGCCGATTCGAAACGCGCCGTGGCGGTAGCCGGGGTCATGGGCGGTCTTAATAGCGAGGTTTCCGATAGCACGACGTCAGTGCTCCTCGAATCGGCCAATTTCAGTCAGGCTTCGATACGGCGTACCGCCGGCGCGCTCAACATGCGGAGCGAAGCTTCGATGCGATTCGAGAAGGGCCTTCCCGCCGAGTTGGCTGTCCACGCCCTGCGCCGGGCGACGCAGTTGATAGCGGAGACCGCGGGAGGCGAGGCGGCGGCCGGTTACATTGACGCTTTTCCCGGAGAGAAGGCGGAGCAACCGATCCCACTGCGCAGCAGAGACGTGAACAGATTGCTCGGCATGGACGTAGGGCTGGAGACGACGAAAAAGACGCTCGAGTCGCTGGGATTTGTTTGCCGGGCTGTCTCTGGCGACGGGATGAGCGTGTCAGTGCCATACTGGCGGACCGACGTGAAGCAGAGCGCCGATCTGGTGGAGGAGATCGCTCGGATCATCGGGTACGACAATATCCCCACCACAATGATATGCGCTCCGGTACCTGCCTACCGGCCCGCTCCCGCCCTGGTGCTCAAGGAGAAACTGCGCGCGGTCCTCACCGCATGCGGCCTGCAAGAGGTGATCACCTATTCGTTGACCAGTATCGAGAATCTGAGGAAGGTCAGCGTCGACGGCAGCTTGCCAGGTCCGACGCCGGTAATGATCGCGAACCCCATGAGCAAGGAGTACGAGTGCCTGCGCATCTCGTTGCGGCCGAGGCTGCTGGCAACGGTGGCCGCAAACCAGCGGTATGAAGACAGGATCGGCCTTTTTGAAATCGGCAAGGTCTATCTGCGCCGGGAGGGCGAATTGCCCAGCGAGGTGGAAACGCTGGCTGTCATGCTTTACGGTTCCCGGCATCCGACGTCGTGGAGGGTCAAGGATGTTCCCGCCGACTTCTTCGACGCCAAGGGGATAGTCGAAGCGGCCCTTGACCGGCTCGGAGTAGACGCCACTTTCGTCGCTGTTGCCGATCCCGGTATGCGAACGGGAAGATGTGCGCGGATCATGGCTGGTCTCGCCGAGCTGGGCATCATGGGCGAGGTGCATGCGCGAGTGGTGGAGGCGTTCGATGCCAACGGGCCAATCTACCTGGCCGAGGTGGACCTCCACAGGTTGCTGAGTGCGGTATCCGGGGAATGCCGGTACGAGCCGCTGCCACGCTTCCCGAGCGTAGTGCGGGACATTGCGCTGGTTGTGGATGCCGGCGTGCGCTACCTTGACATAAGTGATGTGGTGAAGAGCCAACCACTGGTGAGCGACGTAACGCTCTTCGATGTGTATGAGGGTGACCGGGTGGAAAAGGGGAAGAGGTCAATCGCCTTCCGTGTTATCTACCAGAGCGATCACACGCTGACCGACGAAGAGGTCAACAAGGTGCAGGGGAAGATGCTTGAAGTCCTCTCCAGCAGGTTCCGCGCCACCTTGAGGGCATAGTAGCGCTCTAATACAAACGCAGGAAATTATGGTGAATAATCCACT
>JACPRR010000160.1 GCA_016189825.1 Chloroflexota bacterium | reverse complement strand
TTCGAGAGCGGCACCATCAACCACTCGGTCACCTCTCCACAGAACCAGACATGACGTCCCCATCAGAAGCCAAGCGCCTTGCCGACAACGACCACGGTGATATCGGTATTATACGGCTTCCGCTCCATGATCAGGGTCACGCGGCAACCCCTGGCCGGCGAATCGCAGTCCTGGCACGATCCAACCTTCACGCACGGGATTTCCAGGCCGATGTCGCTCAACGCTTGCGGAGCGGCAACATCCTTGATGCGGCGAAACGCTGCGTCGAGGTCGTTTACTATCTTATTGGCTCCGACCACTACCACTACTTTCTTCGGTCCGAATGTCATCGCCGAAACTCGGTTGCCCGCTCCATCGCAGCACACCAGTTGGCCATCGGCGGTCAGGGCGTTAACGCTGGTGAGGAACACATCACAAGTCAATTGCGCTCGGCGGGTGGCCATCACTTCTTCCGGGGTAAGCCCGGCTTTCCAGTGGTCGAATAGTGTGTGGCCCCTGGCTGCCAGCACTTCAGGCACCCCGATCTCTCTCAATGTCATCGAACCCCCAAGGCCGATAGCGGCGCCGGGAGGGATGAGGTCAAGGACAAGTCCGGCCGCCTCCTCGCTGGAGTCAGCGTACAAGGCTGCGAAACCGTTTTTCGCCAGCGCCCGTATCACACGCTGCCCACGCTCTCGAAGGTACCACTGCCTGATACCTTCGCGGTTGGCCAGCCTCCGCGCGTACAGGTCAGCGCGGCCCGAGACCTTCTTGTTGTTCGTGTCAGCCGTCATGACGGTCCCTTTACCTCTGGCAGTGCGGCCATTTCCTATCGCGGAGCCACGAGGTGCGGGCACAATTCTATTGTAGCCGGGGGAACGTGTCAATGAGCTCCGGATGTGTGCGTCATATCGTAGGTTAACGGCGGACACATTGATCCGACATTCGATTAAGCCGCCCTCACTTGGCACGTCGAGCCACGCTTGACCAGGGACTTGGTCAGACGCCCAAAGCAAGCACGTTGTTGAGCACCTAGCCTCGTCTACGGCTTGATTTCCGGAACAACAAGGCTCAGACCTTGGCCAGACGGTATTATCATGACCTTGATGTCGTCTCCAAGCCGGTCGAGCAGGATATACTGCAACACATTCGGCGTCAGACTTGCGGCAATGGCATTGTTGGCAGCAACCTGAGCATCGGTGACAACGCGAATGTACTCGGCTTCACCCTCCGCCTTGGCTATTCTGGCAGACGCTTCTCCCTTAGCCTCAGCTTCTCGCTGCTGTGCTTCGACCTTTACCCGCTCCAGTTTGTTCCTGGCTTCCAGCACAGACTGCTCGGCCGCTACCTTGGCCTCGATGGCAGCGATAAAGGTCGTGCTGAACTGGAAATCCGTGATGCTCACAGTCTCGGTTATGATGCCACGCTGGAGCAGCCTGGTGGAGAGGCTTTCGGTGATGGCCCCCTTGACCTCCTCGCGTTTCAAGATGAGGTCCTCGGCGTTGTACCTGGCTGTGATCTGTTTGATGGTCTCTTGGATGGCCGGGGCGGCAATACGGTTGATGTACTCAAGCCCCAGAGTCTTGTATACCTCAGCGGCCGCGCCCGGGTCCAGTCGCCAATTCAGGGCGATACCCGTCTTGACGTCCTGTAGGTCCCGTGATGCCGCGGTCGAAGCAGCCTCGTACTTCTGCGTTTGGACTGACATCTTCACTACGGAGTCCACGAAGGGCATCTTGGTCTTGAGGCCCTCGCCCAAGGTACTGCCCGTAACAGCGCCAAATCGAATTACGACCCCGCGCTGGCCAGCAGGAATAGTTGTAAAAGAACCGGCGGTGAAGCTTACCACAACCAGAAGGACCCCTAAGGCAATGCCAGCGACACCCCAACTTCGAGTAGCCGGATCTTTCGTAGGGTCTGCCTTGCGTGCCTTGCCTGATTGCCACAGCAAGACCCCCACTACTATTCCGATAATGCCGACAACTAACAATGCTATCATCTAAGGCTCCTTCCGCATCTTTGTCTTTTTAATGAGCGTTTTCCATGAGTCCTGGGCGTGCAGCCTTTGAAGTCCTGAGCGAGTCTGTTCCAGGCTGACAACGCGTGTTGTCCTCAAATTCCGTCCCCGAATTCGAACATTGCCAGGGGTCGGTGCTAAGCTGCGGAAGTCGCAGCCATATACATGCCCCCGGATTCGCCAGACTCTGCCTCGGGGGACACGGACTCATCCGCCCGACTATGGCAGCGCGGCTGGCGACCAGGATTCCGCGGCTACTATAGCGACTAGTGTATTACAATGGCTTCCTTTAGGACCTTCCAAAGAGATGCGCACCTGTCTTCCAGTTGAAAGTCGCGTTCGCCGAGGGTCCAGATACTTACCATGCCATGAATCATGCTAAACAGTATCGTAGCCGTCGCTTCGAGGTCTATGTCATTCCTTATCTCCCCAGCCTGGACGCCCTCGCGCAAGAGGTCCCGGACGCTTGTGGTGTACTGCCGTATGGCCTCGGAGGCCTTTCGGTTGAGAGCAGGATTCCCTAGGCTGACGATCTCTGCGATAACCTGGAACGAGATGCCTCTCCTCTGGGCGACCGCTGAGAGGTGGATTCTCAGAGTGCGGTCGACAACGCCCAGTGTCGAACTGTCATTGCCGGCGGCACGGCCCTTCTCTATGTCTTCGAGTAGGTTGCTCTTCACGTGGTCGATCAGGAAACACAGAATATCGCTCTTGCTCTTGAAATGCCTGTATACGGCAGCCTCGGTGATACCTACCTCTGCGGCGATGCGTTTGACCGTGACGTGCTCGCTGCCCAACTTGACGATCAATGTCATGGCGGCATCCATTATTTGTGCTTGCCTAACTTCAGTGCTCTGATGAACGGTACCTATCATGGCGATTCTGCTGCCTGTATCGGAGGCCGGTCCCTGCGACTCCTCCGCGTCAACCAGGGAAATTACGCTAGTAAGTACTTACTTACATTAACAAGACAGGGGTTCCGCTGTCAAGTCTTGGAGAACTCCGGATGATGTGTTTGACAAGCTTGAGTGCTTCTGTGTAAAGTAGACCAAATAGGTGGTCTTTGTGAACATATGTGAAGGGTTGGCAAGGTGAAGATATCAACGAGAGGACAATACGGCGCCAGGGCCCTGGTCGACCTGGCCCGGCACTACGGTGAGGGTTCGGTGCAGCTCAAGGATGTGGCGCGCCGGCAGTCCGTGTCCGTGCGCTACTTGCAGCACTTGCTGACACCGCTCATAAAGGCCGGCATCGTCAAGAGCGTGAGAGGAGCGCACGGCGGCGTCGCCCTCGGCCGCGCCCCCGAGGACATACGGCTGGGCGAGGTCATTGAGCTTCTGGAGGGATCGATGGCGCCTGTCGAGTGCGTGGACGACCCATCCGCGTGCGAGCGAACTGCGGGATGTGTTACGCGCGACGTTTGGGCTGAGCTCAAAAAGGCTATGACGGACGTGCTTGATTCGACTACGCTCAAGGACCTGGCGGACCGGCAGCGGGAGAAAGAGCGTACGCAGGTTCCCATGTATTACATCTAGGTCTTGCCAACGCACGATGAACTTCGTCTCCAGGATTCAAGAAGATGTGAGGACCGTGTTCGCCAAGGACCCGGCGGCCCGCAGCGCGCTTGAAGTTGTCTTGCTTTACCCCGGTTTACACGCGATGTGGGCATATCGAATCGCGCACTTTCTCTGGAGGCACAAGCTCCATTTTTGGGCGCGCATGATATCGGAAAGTGCCCGTTGGTTCACTGGAATCGAAATACATCCCGGGGCGGTTATAGGCAGGAGGTTCTTTATCGACCACGGCATGGGAGTCGTCATCGGTGAGACATCCGAGATAGGGGACGATGTGCTCATGTACCAGGGTGTGGTACTTGGCGGCACGACCCTGGAGAAGGCGAAGCGTCATCCGACGATCGGCAACAATGTCGTTATCGGGTCTGCAGCCGTGCTTCTCGGCCCAATCGTGGTGGGCGAGGGCGCGCGGGTGGGTGCGAACTCTGTTGTGGTGAAGTCTGTGCCGCCGGGAGTAACCGTGGTCGGAGTCCCCGGCCGCATCGTTGAAAGTATGCAGGAAGAGGCGAAGACGCTTGAGCATGGCAAGTTACCAGATCCGTTCGCCATGGTGATCAACTTGCTCATCTCGGAGCAGGCGATAATGGAGGAGCGTGTGAAGAAGCTGGAGCAGGCAGCCGGCCTTGTTCTCGCTCCGCAGGCGGAAACGCGTGCGCTTGTGCACCGTGAGCTGGTCCACGCGCAATCGATCTTCACCGAAGGCGGGGGGATATAGTGAAGTTCGAAACTCTATGCATCCACGGCGGCAGGAAGCCGGACCCGGCCACGGGGGCGCTGGTAACGCCAATCTACCAGACCTCGACCTTTGTCTTCGAGGACATCGGCAAGACCAGAGGTTATGACTACACGAGGACCGGCAATCCGACGCGGAAAGCGCTCGAGGACAACATCGCTGCCCTTGAGGGGGGGAAATGTGGGGCGGCTTTCGCCACCGGAATGGCGGCGGAAACGACTGTCATACATCTGCTGCGCCAGGGCGATCACGTGATCTGTGGCGACGACATCTATGGCGGGACATATCGGTTGTTCGATAGTGTTATGAGGCACTTTGGGGTGGAATTCACTTTCGTCCGGCTGAACAGCAGGAGCAGCATAGAGGCTGCGGTTCGCCCGAATACGAGGATGCTGTGGCTGGAGACCCCATCTAACCCGCTCCTTAATATTGTGGATATCGAGATGGTGGTTGACGTAGCCCGCAAGCGCGACATAACTACCGTCGCAGACAACACGTTTGCCACACCCTGTTTGCTGAGACCGCTGGAGTATGGCGTTGATATGGTCGTACACTCCACCACCAAGTACCTCAACGGGCACTCGGACGTGGTAGGTGGCGCGGTTGTGACTGCCAGCGAAGAGACAGGGAGTAGAGTACAATTCCTGCTGAACGCCATGGGCACCGGCGAATCCCCTTTTGATTCCTGGCTGGTGCTCAGGGGCCTCAAGACTCTGGGTCCGCGAATGCGCGTACACGTGGAAAACGCAACCCGCATCGCGGAATACCTGAGTGGGCATCCCAAAGTAAAGAGGGTATACTATCCGGGACTGCCTGCCCATCCCGGACATGATATTGCTGCCCGTCAGATGAAGGGATTCGGGGGCATGCTCTCCTTCGAGTTGAAGGGCGGCGTCACGGCCGCAAACTCTGTCATGCGAGGTCTGAAGGTGATATCCCTGGCCGAATCGCTTGGAGGCGTCCACTCGCTGATAGAACATCCGGCGACGATGAGCCACGCCTCTATGCCGGCTGCGGCGAGGGAAAAGGCAGGCATCCATGATGATCTGTTGCGGCTGTCGGTTGGGCTTGAGAACGCGGACGACCTTGTCGATGACGTGGCCGGCGCATTGATGTCTGCCTGAACTCATCGGGTGCGGTCTGGCAACATTCTTGAGGAGGATCTGACCATTGACTTACGCTAGGGCGCTTCGCTGCCGCCGCTGCGGGCGCGAATATCCGCTCGAGGCCTTCTCGATCTGCGATTTCTGTTTCGGGCCAGTAGAAGTCGTGTACGACTACGAGGCGATTGCCGCGAACATGACCAAAGATACGGTCGTGGCGGCGCCCTGGACAATGTGGCGCTACAAAGACCTTCTGCCGGTCGGGGACAAGGTCATCGACATCGGCAGCACGGTTACTCCGCTGGTGAAGGCCGACAACCTCGGGCGTCGCCTGGGGCTCAAAGACCTCTATGTCAAGAACGACTGCGTCAATCCGACCAACTCGTTCAAAGACCGCGTCGTTGCGGTCGCGGTATCCAGGGCCCTCGATTTCGGGTTTGACACGGTGGCCTGCGCCTCTACCGGCAACCTGGCAAACAGCGTTGCGGCGCACGCAGCAAAGGCGGGGCTGAAGGCCTTCGTTTTTATCCCGGCGGACCTGGAGCAGGGAAAGGTCGTTGGCACTGCCATATACGGGCCCAACGTTGTCACTGTCAAGGGCAATTACGATGAAGTGAACCGGCTTTGCAGCGAGATTGCCGAGAACTACAACTGGGGCTTCGTCAACATCAACCTTCGCCCCTACTACTCCGAGGGAAGCAAGACTCTTGCCTACGAGGTTGCTGAACAGCTCGGGTGGAGAGCGCCGGCCTATGCAGTCGTCCCCGCTGCTTCGGGCTCCCTTTATACGAAGATATGGAAAGGGCTGGGGGAGCTCCACAAGATAGGGTTCATCGGCAACGTCGGAACTCGCATGTTCCTGGCGCAGGCGGCCGGCTGCAGCCCCATCGTCGATGCGTACAAGAGCGGATCGACGCAAGTACGACCGGTCAAGCCCAACACCATCGCCAAGTCAATCGCGATTGGCAACCCGGCAGACGGGTTTTACGCATTGAAGGTGATCAAGGAGTCCAATGGCGGCGCCTGGGCGGCGCCTGACCCCGAGATCATCGATGCGATCAAATTGCTGGCCGAGACCGAGGGTATCTTCGCCGAGACAGCAGGAGGGGTGGTCATCGCCTGCCTCAAGCGACTGGCGGAAGCAGGGGCGATACGGGACGACGGTCCGACAGTCGCTTACATAACTGGCAACGGCCTCAAGACACAGGAGGCGGTGTTGGGTGCACTGACACCGCCGACGCTGGTGGAGCCCAGCTTCAATTCCTTTGAAGCAGCGCTGAACGGCAAAGGCAGGCAGGGATGATTGATTCTTATCTGTCCATGGCGGTACGCATATCGAAGAAAATCAAAGGGAGGAAGGCATGGCCAAACACCGGGTTAAGTTCACCTTCCCGCAAGAGCTCATATCTAATCCGATAATCTACAACCTCGGCATGCGCTTCAAGGTGGTCACTAACATCCGGAGGGCTGATGTCAGCGCTGACAGGGGTTGGGTGGAGCTTGAGCTTGAGGGCAAGAAGGAAGACATTGAAAAAGGCCTCCAATGGGTCAACGCCCAGGGTGTTCGCGTCGACCCGGTTGGCGGGGATATCGTAGAGGGCTGACGGATGGATCGCGAAAGAAAGCAGAGCACCGGCGGCACGATAGTTGCCGTCTGTTGGAGTAAGAAAAAAGGGACTCGCAAGAGCCGTATCCCCGAAGGGATCATCGAGGAGAATGCTGGCCTGCGGGGAGATGCGCATGCGGATTGCAACAGCCACCGCCAGGTCAGCTTGCTGGCTACCGACAGCATCGAGAGATTTCGCAGGCTTGGTCTTGATGTCGGCCCCGGTGATTTCGCTGAGAATCTCACCACTCAGGGGATCGACATCGTCCATCTCCCTGTAGGATCGCGGGTTGCCGCGGGAGACAGAGTTCTGCTCGAGATAACCCAGATCGGCAAGGAATGCCACACCCGTTGCGCTATATACCATCAGGTAGGACAGTGCGCGATGCCCGAGGAGGGCGTGTTCGCCCGCGTGCTGCGTGGTGGCGTAGTGCGGCCTGGCGATGCGCTGAGAGTCGTCGATAGTAATGAAGACGCGGGTAGCGATACAGACCCTCGGCTGCAAGCTCAATCAGGCTGAAAGCGAATGGCTGGCGCGGGATCTGGCGCGCAGAGGTTATCGGGTTGTCTCTCACCTGGAATCTTATGACGTCTGTGTCGTCAACACGTGCACGGTTACCAGCCTGTCGGACCGCAAAAGCCGGAACCTGCTGAGGCGGGCCCGGGCGAATAACCCTGCGGCGCGGCTTATAGCGGCAGGATGTTACGCCAGAACGTCGGAGATGCAGATCAGCGGGGTAGGGCGTGGTATTGTCGCCCATACGCATGGTATCGAAAGCTTGCCCGATCTTCTCGACGCGCGGTTCGGACCTGTTGCGGGCACAGGCCATGGCGCTTATCTCGGGCGCACGCGTTCTTTTGTCAAGGTACAGGAGGGCTGCAATCGCCATTGCACCTACTGTGTCGTGCCTCTGGCAAGAGGCGAGGAGCGGTCTGTCGATCTGGAAACCGTCCTCCGCCAGGTCCGCGATCGAGTGGCCGAAGGCTACCAGGAGATCGTTCTTACCGGCACCAACGTCGGTTCGTACCGCTCGGGCGGCTTCGGTCTAACGAGACTGATCGGAATGATTCTGGGGCGGACCGCCGTCTCCAGATTGCGCATCTCGTCGCTGCAACCGGACGATATTTCAGATGACCTTCTTGCCGCGTTCCAGGACCCCCGCCTCTGCCCGCACATCCATATGCCGCTCCAGAGCGGCTCTCCAGGCGTCTTGCGCCGCATGG
>JACPRR010000153.1 GCA_016189825.1 Chloroflexota bacterium | reverse complement strand
GGCCGAGGTGAAGTACTTCTGCCGCCGGGCCATAGTCCCAGGTTTCCAGCTTGACCTCAACGCCGGGGACCTTTTGCGTGAGGACCGCAGTGTCGTCCGGCACCGGGATGCCCATCACGATCGTCCAGGCATTCTTGTCAGCGTTGAGAGCATCCGGGTAGCGGGCGCGCGGGGGGCCGACACTGAACGAAGGCAGCCCCCGTTTCTTCAGGTCGAACTTCAGGGTGTAGACCGACCCGTAGAGGGCGGGCATAGCTTTGGGGAAGACTTCGTCGGGTGAGCCCCGGGCACGGACGACAGCCATTCTCCGCGGCGGAAGGTCGACGATCCTGGGCTCTGTGGCAGAGGGTTTTCGTGGCGCCATGATGGACCTCCTTCTCCCCTCGTGGTCGATGGAAGACACCGGTTTCCGTCCACCAGTTTTGCGGGCCCTCGTGCGGCGAAGGCCTCGCAGAGACACCAGATGCGGGACCGGCCCTATTGGGCCATGATCTTCTTCAGGGCCTGAAGCTGTGTCAGGTGCTTCTTGAGTCTCTTTTCTGTCTCGGCCACCTGCTCCAGCGAGCTCCTGGTCTCGTCTATCTGTGCGGTGATCTTCCACAACAGCTCGTTGCGCTGGTTGTCCAGGTCGGAATCGAGTTTTCCGGTCGCGGTCAGGGCTGCTGCCTGGTTCGAAAGCTGCCGCATCGCCTGCTCAGCTTCGTCCATTCCTGCGCTGCTCAAGGGGTCCTTGGCGACATTCCTGTTTTCTCGGCCCATTGCTGTCCTCCGGTCTAGAGTGCCCCATTGTATCACAAGCCAGCAGCCGGTGTAGAGGGGTGACTCCTGGCAGTCGCACTGTGGCCGGACTATCGCTGGCCCAATCTCAGCACCAGGGATGTGGGATAATTGTGTTTGGGGGAAGCCCCACGCACGATCACGAGACACGATCCACTGGCCCTGAGGCGCTGGTTGAGGACGACTGAATGCCCAGACACATAGTCTCCGGTAACTCCAGGGTGACGGTGGCCCTGGACGGCGCCCTGAGCATCAGGGACCTGTTCTACCCGCAGGTAGGGCTGGAGAACCATGTGTCGGGCCACAAAATGCGAGTGGGAATCTCCGTGGACGGCGCATTCTCCTGGCTGGAGGAAGGCTGGAACATCGAGTTGAAGTACATGCCGGATACGCTGGTGAGCGTGTGCCATGCCACGCGCCCGGACATGGACATACGATTGGAAGTGAACGACGGAGTCCATTATTCGCTGGACGTCTTCATGCGAAAGTTGGTGGTCTGGAACACCGGGAACTCAGGCAGGAAGGTCCGTCTCTTCTTCACGCATGACCTGCACATCTACGGCGATGCCGTCGGCGACACGGTAATGTATGACTCGGAGTCCAGGGGGATGATTCACTACAAGCGGAAGCGGTATTTCCTGATGAGCGGGGTCACCAGCCAGGGCAACGGATTATACCAGTTCGCGGCGGGCCACAAGGAGCAGCCGGGCAGGGAAGGGACGTGGAAGGACGCTGAAGATGGGGTCCTCAGCAGCAATCCCATCGCACAGGGCTCGGTAGACTCGACCATATCGCTGGAAGTGGGGGTCGCGCCCCAGTCCAGCGAAACCATCTACTACTGGATTGCGTGCGAGACGGACCTGGGCCGCGTGCGAAAGGTGGACTCGAAAGTCAAATCCGCCGGCGTCGAGTGGCTGCTCCTGGAAACTGAGAACTACTGGTCGGCCTGGGTTAATAAGAAGGCGGTCGACCTGAGCCGCCTGCCCCACCAGATCAGAAAGTTGTACAAGACATCGTTGTTGCTCATCCGGGCCCACATGGACAGCGAGGGAGGCATAATAGCGAGTTGCGACTCCGACATATTGAATTACAACAGGGACACGTATTCATATGTGTGGCCCCGGGATGGAGCTATCGCGGCTATTGCCCTGGACCTTGCCGGGTTCCCCGAGGTGTCGAGAAACTTCTTCCGTTTCTGTGACCGCACCATCGGCGAAAAGGGCTATTTCCATCACAAATACTCCCCGGACGGCTCGGTAGGCAGCACCTGGCTGGCGTCGGTGGGCAGCAACGGGCAGATACAGCTCCCAATTCAGGAGGATGAGACGGCCCTGGTCCTGTACGCCCTGTGGAGGCATTTCGGGACGTGTGGGGACATTGAGTTCATAGGCAGTGTTTACGACAAGCTCGTGCTCAAGGCCACGGAGTTCCTCCTTCACTACGTGGACACGAGAACATCTTTGCCCCTGCCGTCCTTCGATGTTTGGGAAGAGAAATCGGGCGTGTTCACGTGGACCGCTGCCACTGTGTGGGCGGCGCTGAATGCGGCGGCAAGTTTCGCCCGCGTATTCTATGACAGCCAGCGCCAGGCCAGCTTGACGAAAGCGGCCAAGGACATGAAGAACGGCATGATAAGCCGGCTGTACGACCAGGGCGAACGTCGTTTCATCAAGGGCCTTTCCCCCGATGGCTCCCGCGACCTCTCCTTCGATTGCAGCGCGGCGGGACCTTTCATCTATCGTGTCTTCAGCGCCGAGGATGAGTTGGTCGAGACTACGATGAGGTCGCTTACGGACAGGTTGTGGGTCGGGGGAACGATCGGTGGCCTGGCCCGTCACGACGACGATGCCTACCAGAGGATGGATGAGGCTCTCCCCGGAAACCCATGGTTTGTGGGTACACTGTGGCTGGCCAGATGGCATATCGCCAAAGCCAGGTCTGTGCAGCAACTGAAAAAGGGACTGGACCTGCTCTCATGGGCAGCCTCGCGCGCGCTGCCTTCAGGAGTGCTGGCGGAACAGGTCGACCCGAATACCGGCGCACCAGTATCGGTCTGTCCGCTGGTGTGGAGTCACGCCGAGTTCGTCATCGCTTCATGCGAGTACCTTGAAAAGCTCCAGGAGCTGTCATCGCCAGGCATCCGAGGAGGCTGATTTGGAGTACTTGAGACTGTGTGCGGCGAGCGAACTGCCGCCAGGTGAAATGAACCAGTGCGACGCCAAAGGCAAGGAATTCCTGGTGCTGAATGTTGACAACCGTTTCTACTGCCTGGACGCCAGATGCACGCACGCCGGAGCCCCGCTGGTAGAGGGGACCGTGAAGGGACTGGTGCTGACCTGCCCCTGGCATTACTCCCGGTTCAGGGTGAGCGACGGGACTGTGATCAACGGCCCCGCCCATGACCCACTCCATTCCTACAACGTAATGCTCAAGGACGGCCAGCTATTCATTGAAGCGGAGGCCGTCCAGCCCTGAAGCAAGGCCTGCCCAACCTCCGGCCGTTGATGGCAAGGGGACGGTGGTTCGCCATAAGGACAGGAGGGTGATAGATTGACCATCGGGGAGCGCGGCGCGCCCTGTTCGGTCAGTCCGCCCCGAGGAGGAAGCCATGATACGTACATTCGTGCTGATCTTTACACTGCTGCTGGGACTGGCGCTCCTGGCTTGCAGGCCCACTCAGCTAGCCCGGTCCGTGATCGTGACCGGTGCGAGTCCGGGCACAGTCGAGATATCCGGTTTCGTCTTCGAACCTGCGGAGATCACCGTGAAGGCCGGCGACACGATTACCTGGACCAACGGGGATGCGGCGGCACACACCGTTGCGGGCAAGGGTTGGGGTAGCGGCAACCTCAACCGGGGAGACAAGTTCTCCCACCGGTTCGATGCTGTCGGCGCCTATGACTACACGTGCGCCTACCATCCAGGGATGAAGGGCAAAGTGACAGTCAAGTAAGGGAAAGCGGACCGCGCGGGGAAACCCATGCGGAACGCATCACCCCTATTGTTCGTGTTTACCTTGCCGGCAGGCCGTTCAGCGCCTGCCGCAGATCAGCGGGGAGGGACGAGGAAAGCTCGATCTGCTCTCCGGTGACCGGGTGCTTGAACGACAGCCGGGCGGCGTGGAGGAACTGGCGCACGCCGGTCGACTTGCGTCCATAGAGCCGGTCGCCGTGCACCGGATAGCCGATGGCTGCCAGATGCACCCGTATCTGGTGGGTGCGCCCGGTCTCCGGCATCGCTTCGAGCAGCGTATGCGCGCCTCGGTATTCGACGACCCTGAAGCGCGTCCGCGCTTCCCGCCCCCCTTCGACGACGGCCATCCGCTTGCGGTCGTCCGGGTCCCGGCCGATCGGTCCTTCGATGACCCCCTGCTTCGTGGTGACCAGGCCATCGACAAGCACGAGGTAGGTCTTGTGCACCGAGCGGGTGCTGAACTGGTGGATCAGCTTCTCCTGCGCCTCGGTGGATTTCGCCACCACCATGAGGCCGGAGGTGTCTTTGTCCAGCCGGTGAACAATGCCGGGCCGGTCCTTCCGCGGCGCCGCCTTCAGCTCCGGGCAGTGGGCCAGCAGGGCGTTGACCAGGGTGTGCCTGCTGTGGCCCGGCGCGGGGTGCACCACCAGGCCGGCAGGTTTGTCAATGACAAGCAGATGTTTGTCCTCGTAGACGACGGCGAGCGGCGCCTGCTCGGGAGCAGGCGCCTCCGCCTCGGGCGCGGAGAGCGATACGGAAACTGCGTCGCCGGGGGCAAGCTTCTCGCCGGACCTGGCAGGCTTGCCGTTCACCAGGACCGAACCCTGTTCCACGAGCTTCTGCACCCGGGAGCGAGAGATGCCGGAGCACCGATCGGCGACGAACTTGTCGACCCGCTCGCCAGACGATTCGACGGTAAGCTCCAGGTGGTTCATCCCTGCGACGAGGGGCCGGCCTTTTCCTCTGGCGCCGGCTTGCCCTGCGCGGGACCGCCCCCCATCCGGAGCAAGACCAGCCCCACCAGGATCGAGCCAACGGTTATGGCGGAGTCCGCGACGTTGAACGTGTAAAACCGCCAGCCCTGCGGAAAACCGACGTCGACAAAATCAGTGACATAGCCGAGCCTGATGCGGTCCACCAGGTTGCCGATGCTCCCGCCGAGCAGCAGTCCAAGCGCTACGCTCGCCCAGGGGTTGCGCATCGGATGGTAGCGGAGCGCGAATACGAGCCCGGCGATAGCGATGACCCCGAGGATGCTCAGTATGACCGTCTGGGAAGGGAAGAGGCCGAAAGCCGAGCCGGTATTCTGCACGTGCGTCAGGCGGAAGACCCCTTCAGCGGGGACGGACTCCCATGTCGCTAAGCTTATGCGTACCAGGAACTTGGTTATCTGGTCTGCCAGCAGGATGAACGATGCGATGCCCAGTGAAAGATACAGAAGACTGCGGCCGCGGGCTCGAGTCCCGGAAACTGGTGCAACCGGCGGCGCCGCGACATCCCCGGCTTGGGGGTGGAGAGATGAATCAGCCATGTCGATTGGGTGTTACCTGCGCATCCTGGTCGGGGCGGACTTGTCCTGGGCCGCCTTGCATCTCAGGCACAGGTGCGCCATGGGCAGCGCCTCCAGCCTTTCCGGGCTGATGAGCTCGTTGCAGACATCGCAACGCCCGTAGCTGCCCTTGTTCAGCTTTTCGATAGCCCGCTCGATATCGCGGATGAGGGCGCTCAGCTTCCCCTCCAGCGCCAGGCGTTTCTCCATGTCCGCGGCCTCAGTGGCTTCTTCTTCGCGTTTGCCGAAAGGACTGCCTTCCCGGCGGTCCTGGGGCGCGCTGAGTCTCAGCTCGGACACCTCCTGTTCGAGCCGCTGTTTCTCCTTCAGCAATGTCTCGCGGATCTCAGCCTGTTCTGCCATGTCTGCCTGCCCGAGTCCTCCCCACAGGTGTACCGGCCCGGCGGTCGGAAAACCTGATGGGCCGTTGAAAACGTACGGGGCGGCAGCCTGGGGCTGCCTCAGATTCAGTGTAGCATGTTCCAGGGAAGTAGACAACACGCGCGAAGCCCGTTTTCCGTAGCCAACTTTCGGCCAGGTGGTATAATTCTTGTGTGCTCCGGTACGCCTTCCTGAGGCAAGGAGGATTGGCTGGGGAGACAGGAGGTTGAGAAGATGGCGGTCATTGTGCTCATTCAACGAGATGTAAGCCCTGACGTCCAGCACGAGGTTTTCGAGTTGTTGCGCCTGCTGCGCTCCAGGGCAGCCTTCAGGCCGGGCTACCTGTCCAGTGAGACCCTGTTCTCGCCGAACGAATGTGGTCGGCACCTGGTGATAAGCCGGTGGCACAGCCTGAAGGAATGGCGAGACTGGGAGCACAGCGAGGAGCGGCAAGCGGTCCTGGCCCGGATCAACCCGCTGCTCAAGGCGCCGGCGCAAACGCAGGTTTATCTCGACTTCCCGGCGCCGGTTCCCGCCAGCGCCTGAACATTGGCCCCGTTGCGCTACCGGAGCGCCAGCGACTTGAAAAGGAACAGAAGTCCATAGTAGATGGCGGCGAGGACAGCGGCAACCGCCCACAGCGAACCCTTGCCGGCTCCAAATAGGCGGCCCCTCAAGAGGTGGAGCAGGAGGAGCAGGATGGCGACCATGGCGATGACCACAAGCGCTGCTTCGAGAAGAAACTTGAGGGATGCCAGGATGGCAAACAGCGCCAGTATGAGGACCGGCAGCCAAACAGTCCGGCCCCGGCCCTCGCGGCCGATTCCCATCAGGGCGATGACAAGGGCCGCGGTTGCGAGGGCGACCGCAACAACGAACTTGAGCAGCATGACCGCCCTCCGAGCGAAGACTTGACCCGGTATCATCATACCTCACTTCAGGTAGCGCGCGCCCAACACGTGCCTGTTTGCGTGGACACCTGTTCGTGAGATCAGAACGCTGGTCATTCCCCCGAAAATACCCTTTTCGAGGCTGTCCAATAATCGTCGTTGCGAGACCGCCTCGGGC
>JACPRR010000151.1 GCA_016189825.1 Chloroflexota bacterium | reverse complement strand
GCGATGAACGGCTTCCCCTGTTGCCACCATTCCAACTGCTCCTTGTTGTGCTCCAAAAGGGCTTCATACAGTAGCTTGTTGCTCGCCAGCATGTTGTCGCTGGGCTTGCTCTCGATCTTTGCTATTCTTCGCTCGAGCTTGACGATCTCGGTCTCGAAGACGTTCTTTGTTCGCTCTTTGGTTTCCAAAATGTCCTCCGACGGCAGAATGGGATGTGAAATCGTGCGCTATCGCAAGACTCACACTACACTGTAATACGATGATATGCTGGCAATGTCCTCTGCGGAGAGGCGCCAGCCCATGGCCGCAGCGTTTTCTTCGATATGTCCGGCATTGGATGCCTTCGGGATGGCGAACACAGGCCCCATGGAGATGAGCCAGTTCAGTGCCACCTGCGCCGCCGTCTTCCCGTACCTGTCGCCGACGCCGCGCAGTAATTCTCCATGGGGAAGCCCGGAGCCGGCTGCCGGGCGAGCCAGCGGCCTGTACGCGATTACCGCGATGCTTTGCTCCTCACAATAAGGAATGACATCCTTTTCCCTCCCGCGGGAAAGCAGGTTATACTCAATCTCGTTCGCAGCAAGAACATTTCGCGACAGGCACGCCTGTGCTTGCTCCATCAGGCTGACATCGAATTTGCTCACACCGATGAAACGAGCGAGGCCATGCTCGACAAGCTCTTCCATTGCCCGCATAGTCTCCGCCAGCGGCACATGCGGGTTCGGCGCGTGGATGAGATACAGGTCAATCCGGCTGGTATCGAGCCGTTTGAGGCTGTCCTTCGCCGCCCGAACCAGGTCATCATGGCGCAGGTGCTCGGGACCCACCTTGGACACGACAAAGACACGGTCCCGATCAAAAGCCTTGATCGCCTGGCCGACCAGCTCTTCGCAATGTCCCTCCCCATAGCGTTCGGCCGTGTCGACAAGGCTGAGCCCGCTATCGATGGCCTTTTCGATGGCCGCCATCGACTCTCTGTCGCGCGAATAGTCGGCGGCGTGGGTCCCTCCCATCTGCCACGTTCCCAGGCCGATAGCCGGAACCTTTACGCCGGTGGCGCCTATCCCCTTGAGGTCAAGCATTAAACGGTCGCCTCCATCGCACTGCTCCACCGGTGGGTCCAACCCAGGCCCTCCATCACCGGCTATCCGTTGGAGTCCAGGCGCCCACCGACGGGCTCGAAGAGAGCATCCACGAAAGTCCCGGCGTCGAATGGCGAGATATCATCCAGGGATTCGCCGGTGCCGATATATAGTATGGGCAGCTTGAGTTGGTCGCAAATCGCGAGGACGATACCTCCTTTTGCCGTGCCGTCCAGCTTGGTCAGGAAGACTCCGGTCAACTCAACTGCCTCACTGAAGCTCCTGGCTTGAGCGAGTCCGTTCTGACCGGTGGTGGCGTCGAGGACCAACAGCGTCTCGATCATCGCCGGGTTAGCCCTGGCGGCGATCCGCTTTATCTTTTTCAGTTCCTCCATGAAGTTGAACTTGGTGTGAAGCCGCCCGGCAGTGTCGATGATAACGTGGTCTGCCCGCCGGCTGGCAGCCGCCTGATGCGCATCATAGACGACAGCGGCCGGGTCTCCGCCTGGCCTTGTCGCGATTACCTCTACTCCAATCCGTGCACCCCAGGTTTGAAGCTGGCTTATGGCAGCGGACCTGAATGTGTCTGCAGCGGCCAGCAACACCGAACACCCCCGCCCCCTGTGAAGATTGGCCAGTTTGGCGATGCTGGTCGTTTTCCCGGACCCGTTCACTCCAACGACCAACGTGACGCGCGCCCCGTCCTGGCGCACCCGCATAGCCGGAGCCGCCTTCAAGATGCCGGCCATCTCCTCCTTGAGCGCGATCCGCACCTGGCCGGCGTCACGGAGCCTGTCCGCCTGCGCCTTCTGTTTGACACGCGTGACCAGTTTCTCGGTGGTGGCCACACCAACGTCAGCACTGATCAGCAGCTCTTCGAGTTCATCCCATAGCTCCTCGGTGATGCTCGGCCGGTCGAACAGGCCTGTGACCTTGTTGAACCAGCTTTCCCTGGTGCGCTTAAGGGCTTGCTCGGTTTTCTTGAAAAAGTCCAACACGGTGCGCTAGCGCCTTTCACCGCAATACGGGCAGAGTATCTTCATGGAAGGAACAAACGGGAGAATCGAGTCAGTTTAACACGGCGTTCGGTATGCGGCAAACTCAGGACAGACACGCTTCCTTCAACCTGGCGGAGAGGCCTCTCAGCATGGCGAAGGCACGCTCCACAAGTTCTTCTTCGATGCTCGAAACAGGGCAAGCCGCGTCCCCCTGCCCTTCCTCTCCCGCAGCTCCAACCGCGCCTACGTTCTTGAGGCAGCAACGGGCGGGCGCAAGCAGCGAACGATGGGCGATAGCCCTAACACCAATACCGCTTTCCCGCGAAACAACGGCCCAGTACCCGAGGAGGAGCCGCGCCAGAGACTCTGCACTCCCGCTGCCAAGGCCATCTGAGTCGGTGGGAACTATTCCCCAGCAGATGATACCTCCGCGCCTGATGAAGTCGGCCACCGGCGCCGCGTAGGCCTTCGGCATAGTCCCAAGCTGATAGGCATCGAACGACACGATGTCGGCGCCAAGCTCAAGGAGATACGGCAAGTTGACATTGGCGCACAGGTGCAGCGCTCTCGGCCCCTCGATACCATCGAGGAATGCGCGATAGTCGCTGCGCGCCCGGACGTCGTCATATCCCGACATGCCGCTGAAAACCCAGCCCAGACCGGGCTCGTCCGCCCACACAAAAGCGCTGGCATTCTTCCCCTGAAGCTGCCGGTACTGCGCGTTACATTTCCTTTGCATGAAGTCATACAGGATCGTGCGCACAGCTTCGTTGTAGATGATAGGCCGTTGTGCTTCATCAACGACGCGAAAGCCGAAACTGACTGGGCCGGTAATCTGGCCTCTCGCGGCGACGCGTCCCTTGAGGTCTACGGTGAGGAACTTGTGATACACGGACGAATACGCCTCACTCAGCAGGAAGTAGTCGGGGTCGTTCATCCGCTCCGAATACCTGGCCAGGTCCTGATCGAAGCGAGCACTGTCAAACAAGACCCTTTCACCCTCCATGTCAACCGTGATCCCCGGAAAACCTTCGGAGGCTTGCGCATACATGTCCTCGCGAAACGAGACCTTGGGAAGCTGCGGCCAAAAGGGAATGTCGAGACTCAGCGCAAGCTCAAGTGCGCGAGCGACATCACGGTGGGGCATGATGCCCATGGCGGTCGTCGCGCAATCTCCATTGAAGGTCAACCGCGTGGCGCCCGGCCTTTCATTCTGGCGCAGTCGCTCCTGTTATCTTGCTGGCGACGTTCTTGCCCAGGACAGCGAGCCGCTCCAGGTCGGCCTGCCCCGGCGGCCCCTTGACATCAACGCTGTCCACTACTTGCATCTTGACCGACTCGAGAGTCGCTTTCGCCTGCGCCGCGGCGCCCCCACCCCAACCGTACGAGCCGAAGAACGCCCCTATGCGGGCCCTTGGCCTTAGAAGGCGCACCATGCTGGCGGCGTTCGCGATCAGGGGATGCACTGTGCCCAGCACGGTAGGCGAACCCATGACGACAGCGCTGGTGTCAACCAGGTCTCTGGCAAGACGGGCCAGGTCAGTGACCGAGAGGTCGTACGGTATGGTTTCGATGCCTTCCCCGGATAGGGAGGCCGTCACCACCTCGGCCATGCGCCTGGTCGAGCCCCACATGGTGACATAGGGAATAATCGCCTTCTTCAGGAGCGGCCCACGAGTCCATTGCTCGATGGCATCGATGACGGGTTTCGGGGATCGCCACACCGGCCCATGCCCGGGCGCAATGATAGATGGCTGCAAGGCCACCGCCTTATCCAACCCGGCGCTGGCCATTTTCGCGTAAGGCATCATGATGACCGCGTAGTAGAGTTTCGCCTCCGGCAGGACCGCGCCCCCGACCTCATCAGCAAAAAGCAGGTCCGACGCCAGATGCGCGCCAAAGAAGTCGCAGGTGAACAGGACCCCATCTTCCACGGCAAAGCTGAACATCGTCTCCGGCCAGTGCAGCCAGGGCGCCGCAACGAACCTAAGCCTCTTCCCCCCAAGGTCGATCTCGCCCCCATCCTGCATTGCCTGCATCCTCTCGGCCGGGACCTGAAAGAAGACGCGGGCCATTTCGACGCCTTTTTCCGATGCAAGTAGTTTCGCCCCGGGCGCAGCCGCCATCACAACGGGGATCGAGCCAGCGTGATCGGGCTCAGCATGGTTCATCACCAGATAGTCGATCCTGCCAGGGTCGACAACCTGCCTCACTTTTTGCATGAGCTCATCCCCAAAAGAGGCCTGCACCGTGTCTACGAGCGCAATCTTCTCCCTTCCTCGGACGAGGTAGGCGTTGTACGACGTGCCATAGGGCAAGTCCATCACGGCATCGAACGAACGCCTGTTCCAGTCCTCAACTCCAACCCAGTGGATATCGTGAGCTATCTGTACCACTTTGCATGCAGCGGGCACTGCGCCACCTCCGGTCAAAGGTCGTCAACAGCACGGTATTCTGGATACAGTATAATACAAATGCCGGCCCGGCTTCGCCGGCGATAGACAGATGAGGCAATCGCACCGTCTCCTTATCGCCTTCGGGATCGCGCTCGCTGCCCTGGCGCTGGGGGCAGCTACGCTTGTCTTTATCCGGGGGAACGTGAAGGTCGCGCTTCTCCCTGAAAGCGATCCTGCGGGGGTCGTTCAGCGCTACATGATTGCCATCCAGAACGGTGACAACGCAGGCGCCCTCAAGTACGTTGCGCCTGTGCCAACCACCCCCAAGGACGGCGGTCCTCCCAAACCTATACCCCCTGTGGTCCCGCCACGCCGGCCGGCCTCCGTTCCATGGAGGGCAACCCTTGGGGCCACGCGCGTGACCGGCAGCGAGGCACAGGTAGACGTCACCGTCTATGTGTTTCGTTCCGGCAACCCCTTCGGTGATGCCGTGCAGACAATCAATGAAACATTCTTCCTGGTGAAGCAGGAAACTGGGTGGCTTATTCAGAGCCCCGGTCCACTGTGGTGGCTGTACTGATGGGCTGGAAGGCGGGACCATGAGCACCGTAAGGAGGGTGTACTTCTACGCCGTGTGCCTGGTGACCCTCGTTCTGGCTGCCTGGGGCGCCGGCCTTCTACTGCGGCTTCTGTTCGACCTGGCCATTGGCGGACGCCCCACTTTCGCCGGTCCCGGATATGCCAACCAGCAGATTGCTCTGGGCCTGTCGATGTTTACTATCCCTGCCGCCGTATGGGCGTTCCACTGGCGAACGGTGCAGCGCCTCGGGGGCGCTGGCACGCAAGAGGCCGCCAGCGCACTCCGAAAGCTGTACCTGGCCGTGACATTGGCGGCTTCGAGCCTCACGGCACTTATGACCGGCGTGACTGTGCTCCGCTGGTTGCTAGGTGGGGCTGATTCCCAAACGTTCAGCGCTGGTGCGGCCGGCGCCTTCCCTGTGGCGCTGGGAGTCTGGTATTACAACTGGCGCGTGAATTCCCGGGATGGCGCCCCGTCGCCTGCTGGAGGGACGCTGCTGCGCTGGTACTGGTACTTCGTGGCGGCATGGTCTCTGGTCCTTCTTGCCACCGGCATCATCAATACTTTGGGAATAGCACTGGACCACGGCATTTTCATCAGCCAGCCACTCGTCCAGGGGCCCTTGTGGAGCGAGCCATTGCAGATGCGCGTCGCCGCGGTGCTCCTGGGGCTTGCCTGGTGGTCGTTTCACTGGCTCTACGCCGCCAGAGACGATTCGAGCTCTTCGTTGCGCCAGGTCTACTGCTATCTCTTTGCCATACCGGGAGGCGCGCTCGCCGCCATCGTCTCTCTTGCCATAGTTCTGTTCAGGCTCCTTGAGTTTCTCCTTGGCGTGCCGGTTGGCTCTGAGCCAGGGTTCTTCCGATTCCTCAGCCTGACCGCGCCGACCCTGCTCGTTGGGGCAGCCGTGTGGACCTATCATTGGCAGAGGACAAAGGAAGAAGCGTCCGGCGCTGCTGAGCGCCGTTCTTCTGCGAGACGCGTGTATTACTACCTGCTTTCGGGTATCGGCCTCGCCGCCACATCGGCAGGTGTGATCACGCTCATCGGTCTGCTCCTCGATTTCCTGTTGAACTCTCTGAACCCTGCGCCGCTCCTGGTGATCAGTCCGGGTTGGTGGAAGGACCAATTGGCCCTATCGGTGGTCCTGCTGGCCCTCGGCCTCGCCGCGTGGCTGCTCCACTGGCTTCGCACGCAGCGGGAGATCGACAGGAGCGAAGAGGAGCGCTTTGCACGGTCCCGAAAGGTCTACCTGTACACCTTCCTCTGCATCTCCATCATTGCCTCCGTGGCGGCAGCGATCAGCATCGCCTACAGGCTGCTGTCAGGCTTCCTCCTGGGAACAGTTGCGTTCGATATCCTCAATAGCATGAAGTGGAGCCTGCAACTGCTTTGCGCCGCCATTCCGGCGTTGGTGTACCACGCGGGCCTGCTCAGGTACGACATTCGCGTCGGTGCTGAAAGGACGCGTACCGTGAAGACGATCGTCGTGGTGGCGAGCAGGACCGAAGCCGGAAGCCTGGCGCAACGGCTGGAACGAGCGTTGGGCATGCCGGTCCGCGCCATGGCATACGATGGACCGGGCGCGACAGAAGACGGCAAGATATCGGAGCAACAAGTAGAGGTCCTGGCGCAGGCGATAGCTGCTTCACCTCACTCGCGCCTCGTAGTACTCCTTCAGGGCACGGAGATCAAAGCGTATTCGTATGAGGAGGCTTCGCGGCATGAGTGAGTTTGCAGTATACCTGGACTACAATGCCACCACTCCAGTCGATCCCCGTGTACTGCAGGCAATGCTTCCCTATCTCACTGCGCAGTACGGCAACCCATCCAGCGGCCATCCGCTGGGGCAGCGGGCCAGGGCCGCGGTCGAACAGGCCAGGAATCAGGTCGCACTCCTGCTTGGCTGCAAGGCCGAGGAAATAGTGTTTACCAGTGGCGGCAGCGAGTCCAACAATATGGCCATCAAGGGCATTGCATACGCTGCGCGAGAAAGCGGCAGAGGGTCTCACATCGTCACCTCCGTTGTGGAGCACCCTGCGGTGAGCAAGCCGCTCGATTTCCTGAGGAAGCAGGGATTCCAGGTCAGTGCAGTGCCGGTTGATGAATTTGGCCGCGTGGACGTGGCGGATGTCAGGGACGCGGTACGGCGGGACACTATCCTCATTACGGTGATGCACGCAAATAACGAGGTGGGCACCATCCAGCCCATCGCGGATATCGCCACGATAGCCCGGGAAAGGGGTGTGCCGTTTCACAGCGACGCCGCCCAGACCGTTGGTAAGCTGCCGGTTGACGTCACCATGCTAGGTGTTGACTTGCTCACCGTCGCCGGCCATAAGCTCTATGCCCCCAAGGGAGTCGGCGCCCTCTTCATCAGCCAGAACAGGGCGCTGCAACCACTGATTCACGGCGCGGCGCACGAGTCGGGGCGTCGCGCGGGCACCGAGAACGTTGCCGGCATAGTCGGTCTGGGCCTGGCTTGCGAAATCGCAGGCCAGGTGTTGGAATTGGCCGGCAAGCGCATGACCTTCTTACGCGACCGGCTGCATCAGGGGCTGCTGAGGCTGAATGATCGCATTGTGCTCAACGGCCACCCGACAGAACGGCTCCCCAACACGCTCAACGTGAGCTTCCCCGGGGGCAGTGGCGCCGACATTCTGGCACAAATGGATGGCGTAGCCGCATCTACGGGCTCGGCCTGTCACGACCGCCGGCTGGCAATTTCTGAGGTGTTGCTGGCAATGGGGGCCGGCCAAGAGCGTGGCCTTGGCTC
>JACPRR010000157.1 GCA_016189825.1 Chloroflexota bacterium | reverse complement strand
GGGATCGGATTGCTCATGGAGTACCTCTGCCACAGGGTCCTCCGCCAGGCGTACGTTGCTTCTGAGTTGCCGGTGGTACTTACCGGCCTGGCCGTAGGTTCCAGGCGGAAAGGCAGGGAAGCGATCTCAATCGACCTTTCCGCTTACGGCGATCCCCTGTACATGCGTTATACCCGCTGTGCTTTCAGCCTTTATCGAAAGACGCGGGGCAGCAACGGCTTCCTGGCTTGCTTGCCCAGGACGGACTCTCCGCTGGAGGACTTGCTCAGCGTGCGGGTTAGCCCAGACCTTGCCGCGGACTACGCGGCCAGCACGGGCGCCGCTATTCCAGACGGCACGCAGGGCGCAAAGAGGCTTCTGCAGGCCTACCTTGGGTCCGACCTCCGCCGCTACCACCAGTTCTTCGACTCGATTGGACAGGACGAGCCGGCGCTCTGGCCGGCAACGTACGACCGGTTCAACCTGAACTCCGTTCCTCCTTGCGTGTCATACCCCCTGCGCTGCCCGAACCCGGCGCTTGCCGATCCGACAAATATCCAGAACGTCTCCCGGGTACTTGTCAGCCGTGGCTGGCATCCCAGGTCTGTCGCCGGCCTGATACGCTCCAGGTTCGAGCGGGATTTCTCCTGGGGCCCCAACTGGCTATACTACGACGCAGCGGCAAGGGCAGACTTCTATGTCCGCCTGCATGGCGGGCTTGTCGCCGACGGATTGGATGACTTGAGGGATTTCAATTGCATTTCGCACCAGGAAAAGGGCTACTGCCCCAAGCCATGGTGCGGGTTCAGCCTTGGCAGCTACAAGACAGGCCTCGAGATAGCGTCGAAGATATGAAATGGACCCTGAGCCTGTCCTCGGGCATCGCCTATACGCGCCCATTGTCAGATCTGCTGGCTCCAGTCCGCCAGGCGGGCTTCTCCAGGATGCAGGTCACTGCGGCCCCTGGCCACTTCGACTACCGCAACAATGAGCGCGTCCTGTCGCTGCGCCGCGAGATGGACCGTCTCGGTATCCGCACTACCTCCATGCATGCCCCTTACGGCGGCAAAGCCGACCTTTCTTCGTTACATGAATCGAACAGGGTCGCCGCGGTAGCCGAGATCGAAAGATCCGCCGATGCGCTGGTCAGCCTCGGAGGCAAGGTCCTTGTCCTGCATGCTGGCACCGAGGACGAAGACGCCCGTCCGCAGTGGCGCATCCGGCTGTCACAGTCCCGGGCAAGCCTCGCCCGCCTCTACGCCTATTGTCGCAAGCTGGGGCTGGTGCTCGCAGTAGAAGACATGCTTGCGCACCTCGTCGGCGGCCGCACCGAGGAAGTGCTCTGGGTCATGGAGTCGCTCCCACGCGAAGGGGCTGGCATTTGCCTGGACATCGGACGTAGCTATCTCAGCGGCGAACTGCTCCATCGTGTCAAGCAGTTCGGCGACCGCATCGTCATGGTACACGCCCATGACACCATGGGGGTGTATGACGACCATCTCCCTCCGGGGGAGGGCATGGTTCCCTGGCCCAGCTTGCTCAACCGGCTTGCAGATACAGGCTTTGACGGTGAGATCGTGCTTGAGATCAATGACAGGCCGGGGGCGCCCGACTTGATCGAACGAGCCCGCAAGAGCGCGCTTTTCCTGCAGAGGCTCGCCTCCGCTGCGGGGTATTCGATCGACGCGGGATAGCGCTCTCAGAACTCAAGCACAAAACGCCCGTTCCGGTAGAGCAGGTCTCCGTCGACTCGTATCTCCCCGCCCTTCCTCAGATCGCATATCATGTCCCAATGGATGGCAGACTCATTCCTGCTTCCAGTCTCAGGATATCCAGCGCCCAGCGCCAGGTGAAAGCTGCCCCCTATTTTCTCGTCGAACAAGATCTCTCGCGTGAAACGATCTATCCCTTCATTCGTTCCGATCGCGAACTCGCCGACGTAGCGCGACCCGGCGTCAGTGTCGAGTGTCGCGTTGAGGTACTCTTCGTTCTTCTCCGCAGTAGCTTTGACTACCCGGCCCTTGCTGAACCACAATCGCACTCCAGTGACCTCGCGCCCCTCGTGAATGGCAGGATATGAGAAAAGTACATTCCCTTCCATGCTGTCCTCCACCGGTCCGCTGAAGACTTCACCATCAGGCATGTTGAAGCGTCCGTCGCAATTCACGAAGGTGCGCCCGCCAACGTTGAAGCGCAGCTCTGTTTCCGGCCCAACGATGCTCACCTCTTGCTTTCCTTTCAGCCATTCCACCAGCCTTTGCTGCCTGGCGGAGAACCTGCGCCAGTAGCCTACGGGATCGGACAGGTCCGGGAGACACGCCCGGTAGACAAAGTCCTCGTACTCAGCCAGTCCCATGTCCGCGTCCTGGGCGTATGCGTTCGTCGGGTAAGGGGCGACTGTCCAGCGCAGCTCCCCCGCCGCAGATCGCCGCATGAACGTTTTTACCAGCCCGGCCTGCGCCCTTTGTTGCAGCACCAACTTTTCCGGGCTCACGCGGCTCAGGGCGCGGGTGTTGTCGTCTGAGATAAGAGTGATACTCACCTCGTAAGTTTCGCCGATTAGTTCGGCCGGCCTGGGCACATGCTTGAGTTGGTCGTCGGACGCATACCGGAAGAACAGCTCCTCCATACCAGGCAACGAGACCATCGCCAGCGGGTGGCCGCCCGCCTGAAGCACCCTCGCGTAGACCTCTTTGAGCAAAGGCTCGGCTAGCGTGCTCCCCCGGATCAACGCACGGTCGCCCGGTTTCACCGCAACGGAGTACTCGACGATTAACTGGGCGAGCTTCTCGATCCTCTGGTCGGCCAAGTCTCACCTCCTCAGCATGCTGGCCTATCATAGCACACACATATTGAATCGACCGCAAGGCACAATCAGGGAGTTCAGGGCCACGCCCGGCTCGTGCTGCTATAATGTCTCGACATCCCAACACGGTTAGACATGGACGAGAAAAGCCTCGAAATGATCGAGTTCCCCAAAGTCCGGGGAATGATAGCCGCGCACACCTCCTTCTCAACAAGCAGGGACCTCGCGTTGTCACTGCAACCGCTGGTTGACCGGGATGCCATCGCGTTGCTTCTGAGACAATCTGCGGAGGCGCGACACCTGCTTTCGATCCGGCCCGGCTTCTCTATTGCCGGGGTCATCGACGTCCGCACTATGACGCATCTAGCCTCCGCGGGCAGGGTGCTCACAACAGCCGACCTCGCCAACATCCAGACGACGCTCGCCGCGACGCGCAACCTGCGTACGGCGCTCAGCAAGCTGACCGAAGAGGTCCCTTC
>JACPRR010000018.1 GCA_016189825.1 Chloroflexota bacterium | reverse complement strand
TGAAGGGCGCGATCCTCACCGTCAATCCTGAAGCGACCATCGTTGACATATCTCACAGCATCACTCCTCAGAATATACCCCAGGCAGCCTATGTGATCGACGCGGCGTTCCATTATTTCCCCCCGGGCGCCATTCACGTGGTGGTCGTCGACCCGGGCGTAGGCAGCAGCCGCCAGGCGCTTCTTGTGAAGGCGGCGCAGCACTATTTCATCGCCACTGACAACGGTGTGCTGACATATGCCATCACGCGAGCAATGGAAGAGGCCCACTTCGTGACCCGTGGGGTCACCCTGGCATCAACAACCCAGATCGATCTGGGAGATGCTGTAGAGGCGGTGATTATTTCGAACCGTCGCTTCTGGCGCACGCCGATCAGCCCTACCTTTCACGGAAGAGACATTTTCGCTCCCGTCGCGGCTCATCTTTCGCTGGCAGTGCCTTTCTGCGACTTCGGAGAGCGCATAAAGTCGGTCCGCGCCTTCCCCATTCCGGGTTATCAATCGATGCCCGACGGCACGCTCGTGGGAAGGGTCATCGACATAGACCGTTTCGGCAACCTCATCACCGATATCAAGGACAAGGAGGTAGCGAAAGGCGACGTCACCGTACAGATCGGCAAGTTCACCATAGACGGGCTGAGCCGTTCGTATGCCGAGAAGGAAGGACTGATTGCCCTTGTGGGCAGCAACAACTATCTGGAGATCGCCCTCCAGAACAGCAACGCCCAGAATTATGTCAACGGCCGGATCGGCGACGAAGTGCGGGTGAAAGTCTCGCTTCCTGAGTCTCCAGTCGAGCCCAGGCCCACGCCCACAAATGGGAAGGGAGCGGCCTGACCCGGCCCCTTATGGCTGCCCGGTTACGCGATCGCCGCAGTCATCAAGTAGGGATTCGTTGGACGCGCACGTGATGGTCGCCGATGAAACTCATTGACCTGGGTGAGTTTGGACTCATCGCCAGGTTGCGCGAAGCGATCGAGGAATCGCGCAACCCCGAGCTCGAGTCCTGGCAGAGATTGCTCATTGGGACCGGGGACGACTGCGCTGCCTGGCGGGGAGATCCTAGGGTACAGATCGCCACCACAGATACATTGGTCCAGGGCGTCCACTTCCTGGAAGGGACCTTCACCTGGGAAGAACTCGGCCATAAGTCCATGGCCGCCAATCTCAGCGACATAGCCGCCATGGGAGGCGCCGCGCTCTACGCCCTGGTATCGTTCTCACTTCGAGCGGACACCGATGTAGCAGACGTGCTCTCTCTGTTTCGAGGCATGATTGAGGAAGGAACGCGGTACGGCGTGGCCATCGAGGGAGGCAACTTGACCACTGCGCCCATCCTTGTCATTACAATCGCCTTGCTCGGGAACGCCGGCAATGGGATGCTGCTGCGGTCTGCTGCCCGTCCAGGAGATAGCGTCGCGGTCACCGGCTATCTAGGCGCGTCAGGCGCTGCCGTGGCGGTGTTCAAACAAGAACTCGACGTGGACCACACCACAAAAGAATTACTGCGCCAGTCCCACTTCCGGCCCACGCCCCGCATTGCAGAGGGCCAGGAAATGGTGCGCCTTGGGGTGAAGGCCGCCGTAGATATCAGCGATGGGTTGATCAGCGATCTCACACGGATATGTGAGGCGAGTCAAGTCGGGGCCCGCATCGACGCTGCCCTCGTGCCCATTAATCCTGCGCTTCACGAATCTGTAGGTGCGAAGTCACTCGAATACGCTCTCGCCGGTGGTGAGGACTTCGAGCTATTGTTTACGGCCCCTGCGGTTGTGGTGCAGCGAGTGAGGGCTGCCCTCGGCATCCCGGTGACGGTTATCGGGGAGATCGTGGCAGAACACCCAGGAAAAGTCATCGTGCGTGGTAGCACGGGAGGGATTCCAGGGACAACGGGATGGGATCACTTCCAGAAATAGTCGAGCTGGCCACATGCGGCCCGGACGAGACAAGGCATCTCGGCTCCGCTATCGGGAGGACAGCGCGGCCCGGAGATGTCCTGCTCCTGGTCGGCGAGTTGGGCGCTGGCAAGACCACGCTTACCCAGGGGATCGCGCGCGGTCTCGGGGTCAAGGAACACGCCGTGAGTCCATCATTCGTGCTCATGCGAGAGTACAAGGGTCGCCTGCCACTGTACCACTTGGACCTGTACCGGCTCGAACGTCTCGCAGAGATAGCCGACCTCGGCCTTGACGACTACCTTTGCGGGAAGGGCGTCAGCATCGTCGAGTGGGCAGATCGGGGACCCTCGCTCATGCCTGCTGATCACCTGATGATCGAACTCCGAGCCCTGTCCGGCTCGGAGCGGTGCATACGGCTCATTCCACACGGCGAGCGTTACAGGCAAAGGCTGAAGGACATTGTCTCGCAGACGGAGGCTGCCAGGTGGAACTGTCGATCGACACCTCGACCGAAATAGCCGGAATAGCGCTGTCTGAACAGGGCCACCCGCTTGCCGAGGTCACCTGGACAGTGGGCATGAACCATACCACCCAGCTCATGCCCGGTGTCGAGCGCCTGTTGCACATTAGCGGCCGACAACTGTCAGACACGACCGCGGTATTCGTGGCCCTCGGACCTGGCAGTTTTGCCGGCATCCGTGTCGCCCTGAGCGCGGCCAAGGGGATTTCTTTTTCTCTTTCCATTCCCCTTGTTGGAGTCAGCGCGCTCGAGGTCGAGGCATTCCCCTTTGCCAGCACCGGCCTTCCTGTCTGCGCAGTCCACGAGGCAGGACGGGCTGAACTGGCGGTGGCGACGTACCGGCAATCGGACGGCGAGTGGCGCTGCCTGCGCCCCGCGCATCTCACCAGTCTTGACGGCCTGGGCGCTGAGCTCGTTGAGAAATCGGTACTGTGCGGCGAGATCTCTGGAGAACTCGAAGACGCGCTCAGAAAATCGCTCGGGGATCTTGTCCTTATACCGCCTGCGGCTTCAAGGCTGAGACGAGCGGGAAACCTCGCCGCTCTCGGCTGGGCCCGGCTACTCCGTGGGGAAAAGGATGACCCGGCAACTCTCCAACCAATCTACATGAGACGGCCACATATTACAGTTCCCAAACATGAGCATCAGGGGTATAATGACCAGCCGGGCCGGGTCGCCGGCGCTGGCCCTGCACAGTGAATGCCGGGAAAGGAGCTTCGCATTGCTGCCGTGGGAGAAGCCGCTTGCGCTCATCGACGTCGACATCGATAGGAAGCACTACAACTATTGCTATGGATGCGGCACAGACAACCCGCTGGGGTTGAAGCTCGCTTTTCATTGGGATGGTAGGACAGCCACCACCAGGTTCACTGCGGGCAAGGTGCACCAGGGTTGGCCGGAGACCATGCACGGCGGCCTCGTGTGCACGATATTGGACGAGGCGATCGGGTGGGCCGCGTATTACAAGGGGATCAAGGGCGTTACCGGGAAGCTCGTCGTCCGGCTGAAGCGCCCCGTTGCCGTAGGCCAGACTTTGGCAATCGCGGCGGTAATCGTGAAGGAAAGCAGGAAGCTTGTGCAGTCGAGCGCCACGATCACCTTGCCCGACGGGACGGTTGCTGCAGAGGCAACAGCTACAATCTACGTCATACCGCAGAATGGACGGAAGGACAAACCCTGATCAGGAGGAACTTCACTTGGAACGAACGCTGATCCTGGTAAAACCCGACGCGATACAACGTGGCCTCGCCGGCGAAATCATCTCGCGATTGGAGCGCCGGGGGCTGAAAATCGTTGCCATGAAGATGATTCAAATGGATAGGGCTCTCGCCAGCAAGCACTACGCGGTCCATCAAAGCAAACCATTCTTCGGAAGCCTCGTCGAATTCATCACGTCTTGCCCTGTTATCGCGGCCGTTTTCGAAGGGCCCAGCGCCGTCCAGGTGGCCCGCCGCACTATGGGCGAGACCGACCCTGCCAAGTCACCCGCCGGCTCGATAAGGGGTGACCTTGCGGTGGAGGTCCAGCACAACCTGATACACGGCTCCGATTCGCCAGAGAACGCGACCAAGGAGATAGCGCTGTTCTTCAACGCCAGTGAGATACTGTCTTACCAGCGGGAAATCGACAGGTGGGCCGGGTACTCGTAGGCCGAGACCTATTGCAGCCGCAACACGGGAACCCCTTTGCCCCACAGCTCTTCAAGCTGGTAGTAAGCGCGTTGCTCTGGGGAAAAGATGTGTACAATCACGTCGCCCAGATCGATCAGTATCCAACCTGAGCTTGCTGTACCCTCCGAGCGGTGAATACGCACGCCGGATTTTGCCAGCGCTTCCTCAATCGCATTCGTCACAGCGTTCATCTGCCGAGCGGATTCGGCACTGCAGATGACAAAGTAGTCCGCAAAACCACAAACCAGACGGACATCAAGCAGAAGGATGTCTGAGGCCTGTTTCTCCGAGGCCGCCTCGACTGCAATATGGGCTGCTGCTGCTGGCTCCAGTATCGTCGATCTCCTGAACTGGCGCGTGTGAACGGATTATAACACACACCAGTCACGGCTGAGGGGCGAGACCTTCCCCGACCAGATAGGCGTTTCGCAGGTATTGGAACACCATGCGTTGCGCGTTGAAGAAAGAGCCATTCACGGCTATCGCGGACCTCATGACACTCGCATACTCCAACGGTTTCCTGTAGAACATGGGCAGCACAGTCTTTTCCAGCTTGTCGTAGAGCGAATCTGCCTCCCTGGCGGCATCGGTCTCGGAGTTCTGCCCATCGCCAATGGCCCATCCGGTGATACCCTCGACGTGCCCTTCCACCCACCATCCATCCAGGACGCTGAGGCTGGGCACACCATTCAGCGCAGCCTTCATGCCGCTGGTGCCAGACGCCTCTCGAGGTTTTTCAGGTGTGTTTAGCCACAGGTCAACACCGCTGCAAAACAGCTTGGCCAGAGCGAGATCATACTCTTCCAGGTACATCACCCGGACGTCGTTTCTGATTGCCGCCGCTGCGTCGAAGATGCGGCGGATGAGCGCCTTGCCACCCTCATCGCGAGGGTGGGCCTTTCCTGCGTATAGCACCTGGAGGGGGCCGGCAGCCCTCGCAATCTGCCGCAAACGCTCGACGTCGTGAAACAGAAGGTCAGCCCGCTTGTACGCCGTAGCTCGCCTGGCAAAGCCGACCGTCATGGCAAGAGGATCCAGGCGTACACCCGATCGCCGCTCGACCTCGCCGAGAAGCAGTTCCTTGGCTTCATGGTGGGCATTGCGTATCTCTTCCAGCGGCACGTTGATGGTATAACGCAAGTAGATGTTGTCGCGCCGCCATTCGGGAACATGCGAGTCGAAGAGGCGACAGAACGGTTCGGCTGTCCAGGAAACGCCGTGCACGCCGTTTGTAACCGAGTTGATGGGATAGCGGGGGTACATGCTTCGAGAGATCTCACCGTGGCTCATCGCAACCCCGTTTATGAAACGGGAGAAGAACAGGGCCAGGTACGTCGGGTCCAGGGTCGATTCCGGACAGCAATCGATGGCGAAAAGGCCTGCGACCCGGTCTTCTCCAATAACCCGACGGACCATGTCGAGAGGGAAATGGTCGTGAGCCGCCGGGACCGGGGTATGAGTGGTAAAGACGCAGCGCTGACGGACAGCCTCCCGGTCCGCCCTGGTGGCAGCCCGGATTCCTCTCCCTGCCGTTCGCTCCTCCAACAGTGCGAGCGTCAACAGCGCGGAGTGGCCCTCGTTCATGTGAAAAACCCTGATCGACGTGTCGCCGAGGGCCCTCAGCAGAGCAACGCCCCCCATACCAAGGACCGCCTCCTGGCACAACCTCAGATGGTCATCTCCACTATATAGCTGGTCCGTGATCTCCCGGTCCCAGGGGCTGTTTTCCGGATAAGCAGTGTCGAGGAAGTATACCGGCACTATGTGGCCGGCGATCCCCTTCAGTCGGTACCGCCAGGCGCCAACGGTGACCTTTCGCCCCTCGATGTCGATGGAGACCTTCGTCGTCACAGGATCGAGGGATTTCTCAGGCCTCCAGCGAGCGGGGCTTTCGGTTTGATGTCCGTCGGAGTCGAGGTGCTGACGAAAATAGCCCTTGCGGTAGACCAGCGTCACCCCGGTCATTGGCACCCCGAGGTCTGCTGCAGCCTTCAAAGTGTCACCGGCAAGCACACCCAGGCCGCCGGCATACGTTGGCACAGCGTTATCGAGGCCCACTTCCATGGAGAAGTAGGCTATCACAGGTGGCCGCATGGGGACTTCGTGTTCCAAATGTTCCATAGTGAACAGTTCCCTGTGGAGAACTACTCTATGACTTCCTTGGTGGAAGGTATTCGCCCGCCAAGGCGGGGGTCAACCCTGGTTGCCGCGTCGAGCGCACGCCCGAGCGCCTTGAACAAGGCCTCAGCCTTGTGATGGTCGTCGGCGCCGGCGAGGACACGGGCGTGAAGGTTGATCTTGGCCTCGTTAGCGAAGGATACCAGGAAGTGCCGGACCAGTTCCACCGGTAGTCCCCCCAGGGAAGGACCGCTGAACGAAGCGTCGATCACTACATACGGCCTGCCGCCGATATCCACCGCAACCTGCGCCAGCGCGTCGTCCATGGGCACCACCGCGCTGCCCATCCGAACGATGCCCCGTTTCTCTCCCAGCGCCTGAGTCAGCGCCTTGCCCAGCGTAATAGCCGCGTCCTCTGCGACGTGGTGGATGTCATCTCCGTTTGCGGACAACTTTATGTCAAACACTCCGTGGCTGGCCAACTGGCACACCATGTGGTCGAGCATGCGTATCCCGGTAGTTACCTCAGCAACACCGCTGCCATCAAGGTCCCACACAGCTTTGACCGTGGTCTCCTTCGTCTCTCGCCTGACCGTTGCCGTCCTACCAGCCATGGCGCCTCCTAAAACTTTGGCTCTACCACTTTTGCACGCTCGTCCTCGTCCAGAATCGCTTCGATAGTCTGAACCAGGGCATCGGTGTGTTCAGGCTTGCCCACACTTATCCGCAGGCAATCTTCGAGCATCGGCGCATCGAAATAACGCAAGAAGATGCCCCGTTTCTGCAGTTTCATATGGAGATGTCTGGCCCTGCTGTTGCCGATGCGGCATAGAATGAAGTTCGCTTGAGTGGGAGACAACTCCATGAATTCGAACTGCTCCAGCTTTCGGAATAGCCTGGCGCGCTCATGCACAATGGCCTTGACTGTCTCCAGGAGATAGTCGACATCTGCCAGTGACTCGATCGCGGCAACCATCGCTGCCGCGTTGATATTATACGGCTGCTTTATTTTCAGCAAATAGGGCATTAGCTGCTGGGGTAAAACCCCGTACCCGACCCTCAGTCCGGCCAGCCCGGCCCACTTGCTAAAGGTGCGCAGGACAACAAGGTTGTCGTATTTCTGCGTCAGGGGGACCACAGTGCAACCGCTGAACTCGTAGTAAGCCTCGTCGACCACGACCAGTATGCCGAGATCAAGCAATTCCCGTATCGCCTTTTCCGGGGTCACGTTTCCCGAAGGATTGTTTGGTGAGGCGACGAAGATCACCTTAGTGCGAGGGGTCACGGCGCGCCTGATTGCCGGTAAGTCGAGGGCGAAATCATTGCCACGCCGCACGGTGACCAGCTTGCCAGCACAAACCCCTGTACTGAATGCGTACATGCCGAAGGTGGGCGGGCAGTTG
>JACPRR010000150.1 GCA_016189825.1 Chloroflexota bacterium | reverse complement strand
CTCTGGAAGAGGACACCCCCAATCCCACAGCCCGCCCGCAATACGGTGGCGAAGGTGAAGCGACCTGATGATACCCACTCCGAAAAACGTAATCGAAGAGCTTAACAAGTACATAATAGGCCAACAGGACGCCAAGAAAGCAGTCGCCATCGCCCTGAGCACCCGTGAACGCCGTCGCAAGCTCGACCCGGACATGCGCCGCGAGGTAATGCCCAAGAACATCATCCTTATCGGGCCCACCGGCGTCGGGAAGACTGAAATTGCCAGGCGCGTAGCGGCGATGTTAGACGCTCCGTTCGTGAAAGTGGAGGCCACCAAGTTTACCGAGGTCGGCTACGTAGGCCGGGACGTCGACTCAATCATCGCGGAGCTTGCCGAGAACACTGTGTCTAAGGTATACGAGGACAAGGTACGCGAGGTGGAAGCAAGTGCCGAGCGCCTCGCCACGGAACGGCTGCTGGGCTACGTCTGCCAGCAATTGGCGAAGAGTGCCGACATAGCCAATCACGCAAGAAGAAAAAAACAGGACAGGCAGGCGATGGCAGCGGCGAGCGGGGCCAATACCTCGCGGGGGAACAGCAAGCTGACCAGGCAAAGGGTCGCCCGCCAGTTGCAGAACAATGAACTGGACGACCAATTGATAGAAATCGAGGTCGGCGAGGAGGAAGTCTCCTATTACCAGGAATCCGCTACGGACCTTGACGAGTCCCGGGACGAGTTCACGGATGCCGGCCAGAAACCCCGGCCGGCGTGCACCCAAAAGCGGCGGCGCAAGGTCTCGGTCAAAGAGGCGCGGCGCATACTGACCCGGGAAGAGGCAGGCAAGCTGATCGACTACGAGCACGTGATCGATACCAGCTTGCACGAGGTCGAGGAGAACGGAGTGGTCTTCCTGGATGAGCTGGACAAGCTGGTCGCCCCCCGCATAGACGTCGGTCGCGATGTCTCCGGCGAAGGGGTGCAGCGAGACCTGCTGCCACTAGTCGAGGGCACCACAGTCATGACCAGGTACGGGCCGGTTAAGACGGAACACATCTTGTTCATAGCCGCAGGTTGCTTCTACCAGAGCAAGCCGTCTGAACTGATCCCCGAGTTGCAGGGCCGGTTCCCTCTGCGCGTCGAGCTGAGCCCACTTGACGAGGACGACCTTGTGAAGATACTGGTGGAGCCGAAAAACTCCCTGACCAGGCAGTACAAGGCATTGCTCGCCACTGAGGGCGTCACGCTCGAGTTCACCGGCGACGGTCTCCGCGAAATCGCGAAGCTTGCCGTGGCCATGAACCGCCGGTCGGACAATATCGGCGCTCGCAGGCTCAATACCGTCGTCGAACGTGTACTGGAGGAGGTCAACTTCTCCGCGCCGGACAGAAATGGCGAGACCGTGGTCGTCGACGGGCAGTATGTCTCCCGGCATACCAGTGATCTAGTCGGCAACGAGAACCTCAGCCGCTACATTTTATAGGTCCCTCCTGCCCCGGACCGGGCGGCTTCCGCAGTTGTAGTCTGGGCTCGTATGTGGTATATTCCACTTTTTAGAGTGTCCTTTCGGGCCCTTATCTGTCAGCATGGGTTTCGCGTGCTCCTCCATGCAGGGCGCCGGGGAGACGCAAGCAGATGACCTTAGCGTGCCGGAACGGCCGGCACGTGGAAGAAAAGAGGAAGATTTGGCAGAATCGAGTTCTATCAAGCAGCTTCTCGAGGCCGGGGCCCATTTTGGGCACCAGACGAGCCGCTGGCACCCGAGGATGAAGACCTACATCTTCACCCAGCGCAACGGCATCCACATCATTGACCTTCAGCAGACCGTTACCATGCTGCAGAAGGCGTGTGACTATGTCAGGGAGCTGGTATCGAACGACGGCACGATACTATTCGTAGGCACCAAGAAGCAGGCCATGGAAGCTGTCCAGCAGGAAGCTCAGCGTTGCGGCATGTCATACGTCAACGTGCGCTGGCTCGGCGGAATGCTCACTAACTTCGGCACGATACAGGGGCGGATCGACTACCTGGTGCGATTGGAGGACAGGAAGAGCAGGGGGGAACTTGACCGTCTGCCGAAGAAAGAAATCATGCAGACCGAGAAGGAAATCGGCCGCCTCAACAGGGTAATGGGCGGTTTCAAGGAAATGACTGAGTTGCCCACGGCTGTCTTCCTCGTTGACCCGACGAAAGACAAGATTGCGCTGGCCGAAGCCAAGCGCATGGGCATACCGGTGGTAGCGATCGTCGACACGAACTGCGATCCCACGGATGTTGACTATCGTATTCCAGCCAATGATGATGCAATCAGAGCGATCCGGCTAATCTGCAGCAAGATCGCAGATGCTGTTGTTGAAGGCAAGGCGGCACGTCAGGCAGCCGAGGAGATGGCCAAACCAGAGGTTTCCACGCCTGAAGATCTCACCCAGAGCTACAGCTTTGGGCCTGAGGAAACCGAGCCCCCGGTCCAGGCATCTGCGCCCCTGGTCACGCCTGAGGCCAAGGCCCCCCGCGCCCAACCCGCCGAGGGCGCTGCCGGCGAGGGCATGACACCTGAAGGCGCTTCTGCTGCCGAGCCCACCAGCCAAGGAGGATAACTTGAGCATACCGGTTGAGGCGGTCAAGAAACTGCGCGAACGCACTGGCGCCGGAGTCATAGATTGCAAGGCCGCGCTGGAAAAGTGCGCAGGCGACGTTGAGAAGGCCTGCGATATTCTGAAGGAGAAGGGACTGGCTATCGCGCAGAAGAAGGCGCAGCGTGTCACCACCCAGGGCGTAGTTGAGTGCTACATCCATGCCGGCCGCAAGGTGGGTTCAATGGTCGAATTGAACTGCGAGACAGATTTCGTTGCCCGTACCGACCAGTTCCTCAAGCTTGCCCATGATATCTCCATGCAGGTCGCCGCGATGTCGCCGCTCTACCTGTCGGCGCAAGACATACCGGAGGGGGCAGAGGTTGACCCGGCTTCAGCCTGCCTGCTGAAGCAGCCGTTCATCAAGGACCCCTCCAAGACTATCGAAACCCTGGTCAGCGAAACGATCGGCACCCTGGGTGAAAACATCAGGATACGGAGATTCGCCAGGTACGAGATAGGTGCCTGAGGACGGGGAAATGGCGGCGCGCAAATACAGCCGCGTCCTGCTAAAAGTGAGCGGGGAGGCCCTGGCGGGCAAGGCCGGCGCCGTCACCAATCCGGATGTTTTGCGTGATATCGCCCGCCAGGTGAAGCACGCGTGGAAAACCGGCGTCCAGATATCCATCGTCATCGGCGGAGGCAATATCTGGCGGGGGAGCGTTGCCGCGGCTGCGGGCATGGACCGTGCCACTGCGGATTACGCCGGCATGCTGGCCACGGTTATTAACGCACTCGCCCTACAGGATGCCCTTGAGAAGCTAGCGGTGGACACCAGGGTACAGACTGCAATCAACATTCAAGCAGTCGCCGAGCCATACATCAGACGCAGGGCCATCCGCCATCTGGAGAAAGGCCGGGTAGTCATCTTCGCAGGAGGCACCGGCAATCCCTATATGACCACCGATACCGCTGCGGCTTTGCGAGCCATAGAAACGGACTCCGATGTCCTCTTGATGGCCAAGAACAACGTGGACGGAGTATACGACTCCGACCCGTTGACCAATCCAAAGGCCAGAAAATTCGACCGAATCGCTCATCGAGACGCTCTGGAAAGGCGCCTCGAGGTCATGGACGCTACCAGCCTCTCATTATGCATGGAAAACAAGCTTCCCATCGTGGTCTTCGATGTCCGTGCGGATGACAACATCCAGCGTGCGATCGAGGGTGAAGACATTGGGACACTCGTTTCCGGAGGGGACTAATGGCTGAAACGACGCTGCACGAAACGGAAATCAAAATGGAGAAGACGGTTGAGGCCTTGAAGCGCGACCTCGCAGGCATCCGTGGCAGCAGGGCATCGCCTGCGCTAGTGCAGCACGTCAGGGTCGACTACTTCGGTGTCCCTACCCCCATCAATCAGTTGGCGAATATCACCACCCCGGAGCCCAAGCTTCTCCTTATTCAGCCCTGGGACAAATCAACCCTGAGCGCCGTGGAGAAGGCGTTGTTGAAATCCGACCTGGGCTTGACCCCGTCGAACGACGGCAACCTGATCAGACTCCCTATTCCGCCGCTGAGCCAGGAACGAAGGAAGGAACTCGCCCGTTTGGTCGGCAAGCGCGTGGAAGAAGCCCGAATCAGCCTGCGCAACATCCGCCGTGACGCAATCGAGGCCTCGCGGGCCAGGGAAAAGGCCAGGGAACTGTCCCAGGATGAACTTGCCCGCGCGACGGGCGCCTTCCAGAAGATGACGGACAGCTTCATCGCCCAGGCCAACAAGGCGGGAGAGCAGAAAGAGGCAGAGCTGCTGGAGACATAGATTCCACTTGCTCCTGGTATCATCGAGCAAGGTCTGGTCAGCATCTGGCAACGTCACCTCCGATAAAGCCAATGACAGTCATCTCCAAGAAAGCCACGCCTGCCAATACCGATCTGGCAGGACGCCAGCCACGCCAGTCTGAGAGGACCGCCGCGGACGCGGCCCCCCGGAACGCTTCGTTGCCCGGGCACGTCGCTATCATCATGGATGGCAACGGCCGGTGGGCACAGGTGCAAGGGAAGCCCCGGCTGGCAGGACATCGCGCGGGAACTGCGAATCTACGCCGCGTCATCGAGGTGTTCGCCTCTTATGGCATCCCTTACCTGACCCTCTACGCGTTTTCAACCGAGAACTGGACGCGGCCGAGGACCGAAGTCGAAGGCCTCTTTCGGATTCTCAGCGAGGTCGTTGACCGGGAGGCGCAGTTCCTTGCCGACAAGGGGGTGAAGCTGCGCCACCTCGGCACTCTCGAAGGCCTTTCCCCGGCCATGCGGAAGAGGGTGAACCATGCGCTGGCAATGACCGAGCACAATGCCGGCATGACCGTCAGCATCGCTTTCAACTACGGTGGGCGAGCTGAGATACTGGAGGCAGTCCGCCGCATAGTCGAACAGGGCCTGCGACCTGAAGAGATCGAAGAGACAATGTTCAGCCAGCATCTGTACACAGCGGGTCTGCCAGACCCTGACCTCGTCATACGCACTGGCGGCGAGGTTCGCCTGAGCAATTTCCTTCTCTGGCAGACCGCCTACAGTGAGTACTATGCTACGCCCACGTTCTGGCCCGATTTCGGGAGAGAAGATATCGAAAAGGCCCTCCACGCTTACAGCCAGAGGCAACGGCGCTATGGCGGTCTGAACTCGAACCATACCTCCGGCGCACCAGCGGGAGATTAGCCATGCTCCGTGAACGACTGGCCTCTTCATTGGCCGGCATCGCCATCATCTTGCTCGTCCTGAAATTCGGCGGCGTGTATGGCTGGGCCGCCCTGGTGGCAGTGGCGGCGGCCATCGGCTTTGTTGAGTTTTATCGCTTCTCCGGCCAGAATGCCAGGCCTCCAGTAGTGTTCGGATGCCTCTGGGTGGTCCTCGTCGTCCTCAGCCCCCTGGCTACACCAGCGCCCGATCAAACCGGCGTCGCAGTGCTGGGCGGCGGGATGGTGGCTTCGCTCGCCTGGCTCATGGCCAGGCGCGGCAAAGATGACTCCCTGCCAACCTTCCTGTGGATGCTCGCCGGCATTCTTTATGTCGGCTGGCTGGCGCGCTACTTCGTTGCCCTCAGGGGCATCACCCAGGGGGGCGACTGGGTGGCATTCGCTCTGTTTACCACGTTCTCGGTGGACACCTCCGCTTTTTTCATCGGGCGATGGTGGGGACGCCACAAGCTGGCGCCACTGGTGAGTCCGAACAAGACGAAAGAAGGCGCGGTAGCGGGGCTGGCCGGCGGCATGGCCGCTTCTATGGCCCTCACCGCCCTGCTCGACCTGCCGCTTTCGGCCTGGCAATCGCTGCTCCTGGGGTTCCTCGTCGCCGTTTTCGCCCAATTCGGCGACCTGGCCGAGTCCATGCTCAAGCGCAACGCCGGCGTAAAGGACTCCGGCAGATTCTTGCCTGGCCATGGGGGCTTGCTCGATCGGGCGGACAGCATTCTACTATCCGGCATTGTCGTATACTATTATGTATTACTCATTTGAACCCCGTCCGCAAGCACAAAACGAAAAAGGAAGGGAGTTGCGTCCCCTGCCATGAAGACGCTCGCTGTCCTTGGGTCGACCGGGTCCATTGGCCGCCAGACGCTCGATGTGGTGCGCGCGTTCCCCCAGAAGTTCAAGGTTGCAGCGCTCGCGGGAGGCAGTAACGTCGAGCTCCTTGCCAGTCAGGTCAGAGAGTTCCAGCCTGGGGCAGTGTTCACCCCAGCGCTCGAAAGCCAGCCGGACGTGAGGAGACAGCTCTTCGGGGCCCGGGTGGAGTTTCTGGCCATGGAGGACATCACTGCCCTGCCGGAAGTCGACATGGTCATCGTGGCGACCTCCGGGAAAGCTGGTCTTGCCCCCACGCTTTCCTCTCTGCGGCAGGGCAAGGCGGTCGCGCTCGCCAACAAGGAAGTACTGGTGGCGGCAGGCGCGCTGGTCAACGCCGAGGCAGCCAGGCACCAGGCGAAAATACTACCAATAGACAGCGAGCACAGTGCGCTCTGGCAATGCCTTCGCGGCGAGGATTCGACAGTGTCGAAGCTGATCCTCACCGCCTCGGGCGGTCCCTTCCGCAATCACTCAAAAGCTGAGCTCGCTACTGTGACCGCCAGGGACGCCCTCAAGCATCCCACCTGGACGATGGGTCCCAAAGTCACCGTGGACTCGGCGACTTTGATGAACAAAGGACTTGAAGTGATCGAGGCGCACTGGTTGTTCGGGATTCCCCTGGAGAGCATCCAGGTGGTAGTGCATCCGGAAAGCATCATCCATTCCATGGTTGAGTTCATTGACGGCTCACTCAAAGCGCAGCTAAGCTACCCAGACATGAGGTTGCCAATTCAATACGCCCTGTCCTACCCGGAGCGGCTGCCCGGCCAGTTCGTCAACGGAATAGATTTCGCCAGAACGCAACGCCTCACCTTCGATGAGCCGGACTGGGAACTCTTCCCCTGTCCCCGGCTGGCAATAGAGGCGGCCAGAAAAGGCGGTACTTATCCGGCAGCTCTGTGCGCCGCAGACGAGGTCGCGGTGGACCTGTTCCTGCGAGACGCCATCGGCTTCCTCGACATCCAGAGGATCATCGAGTCCGTCCTGCAACAGCACGAAAGCAAAGCCGACCCGACGCTTTCGGACATCGAAAATGCCGACGCCATGGCCCGCCGCCGGGCAACGGAAATCGCGGAGGCCATCGCTTGACGATACTGATCTTCCTCCTTATGCTCGCCGTCCTCATCCTCGTGCACGAGGCGGGGCACTTCGCGGTCGCCAAGGCGTCCAAGGTGACGGTCAAGGAGTTTGGCCTTGGTTTCGGGCCCCGCATTGTGGGAATAACCCGGGGAGGCACTCTCTACTCCTTGAATCTGGTGCCGCTCGGCGGATTCGTCAAGATGGTCGGCGAAGAGGACCCCAGCGAGCCCGGCTCCCTGGCTTCCAAGCCGCTTGGCATACGGGCGTTGGTGCTCGGCGCAGGCGGGCTCATGAATGTGGTCCTGCCCATCATCCTGATAGCGGCTAGCCTTATGCTACCCCACCAGGCGCTTACCGAATCAGTGATTATCAATGAGGTCGCGGCTGGTTCGCCTGCCCAGCGAGCGGGCTTGCAAGCGGGCGACACCATATTGAGCATGGACGGACATGCCGTCGAAAACCGGGGCGAGGTCGCATACCGCATCGCCTTGCGTTTTGGGTCGGATGTCAAGCTCACGCTCAAGGGCGTCGACAACAGGACTCGTACGGTGGAAGTTGTGCCCCGCTGGAATCCACCGCCGGGCCAGGGGCCCATAGGCATAACCCTCGGCGCCGGAGATTCGAAGATAGGCACGGTGTCGACACCAGTGTGGAAGGCTTTTCCCGAGGGCGCACGCATCACGTGGGAAACGTTCGTGCTCTTCAAGAACGAAATCGAGGGCTGGTTCATCAGGCGGACCGCGCCCCAGCTATCCGGTCCAGTCGGTATTGCACAGGTAACCGGGGAAGTGGCCAGGGCGGGGATCAGCCCGGTTCTTCGTTTCGCGGCCCTGCTGAGCTTGAACCTTGCCATCTTCAACTTCCTGCCGCTGCCGGCGCTCGACGGGGGGCGGCTGGCATTCGTTGCGCTGGAATGGGTGCGCCGCGGCATACGGATATCGCCCCGCAAGGAGGGCCTCGTCCATCTCATCGGTTTCATCGTTTTGCTCGCGATCATGGCGGTGGTAACCTATCTGGACATAGCAAGAATAATCGCCGGACAGAGGCTCATTCCATGACTGAACGCAGGGTCTCCCGCGCAATCAGGATCGGCGATGTGACTGTCGGCGGCGGGGTTCCGGTTGTCGTGCAATCGATGGCCAAGACTCACACCGCTGATGTCAGGGCGACAGTGGAGCAGGTAAAGAGACTGGAGGCGTGTGGGTGCGAGATAATCCGTGTCGCCGTGCCGGATTCGGAAGCTGCGGGTTGTCTCTCCGCGATCAAGAAGGGTATCTCGATACCGCTCGTCGCCGACATACACTTCGACCACCGCCTCGCACTGGCGGCAATTAAGGGCGGCGTCGACGGCCTGCGCCTGAACCCGGGCAACATATCAGACCCCGCGCACGTAGCGAAGGTCGTCCGGGCGGCCAAGGAGAGGCAAGTCCCTATACGCGTCGGCGTCAACGGTGGAAGCCTGCCAAAAACTGACGACGAGTCGCTTTCGGTCGTCACCCGCATGGTGCAGGCCGCGATGGGGCAGATCAAGCTTCTAGAGGACATGGACTTCGACCTGATCAAGGTGTCGCTAAAAGCATTCGATGTGCCCACGACGGTCGAAGCGTACAAGACCATCGCCGGCATCATGCCCTACCCCCTTCACCTCGGCATCACCGAGTCCGGCACTCCTGGCTGCGGCAGCATACGGAGCGCCGTAGGTATCGGCGCGATGCTCTACCTCGGGTTGGGTGACACCATCCGCGTCTCCCTGACGGGGGACCCTACAGAAGAAGTTGCAGCAGCGTATGAGATACTGAAGAGCCTCAACCTGCGCGTCCGGGGTCCGACTATGGTTAGTTGCCCTACCTGCGGACGGACCGAGGTCGACCTCATCAGCCTGGCCCAGGCAGTTGAGAAGCGGATGGCCGCCGTCAGCAGGCCGATCAAGGTGGCTGTCATGGGTTGCGTGGTGAACGGCCCTGGCGAAGCGAAGGACGCAGACCTCGGAATCGCATGCGGCAGGGGCAGGGGCGCCATCTTCCGCAAAGGAGAACTCATCTGCACGGTAGATGAGAAAGACCTGGTCGACACCTTGATGGCGGAAGTGGATAAGCTGGTACGCGCCATATCCTGATACCGGAGTAACGAAGTGCGCTATTCCAACCTTTTTGGCAAGACATTGCGACAGGCGCCCGCCGACGCTGAAACCGTGAGCCACCAGTTGCTGGCTCGTTCCGGTATGATTTCGCAGGTCGCCGCGGGCGTATATTCATATCTGCCACTGGGCTTGCGCGTCCTCCGCAAGATCGAGCAGATCATTCGAGAGGAGATGGACCGCGCCGGCGGGCAGGAAGTGCTCATGCCCACCCTCCAGCCGGTCGAGCTGTGGCAGGCGTCCGGGCGTTTCGGCCCATTTGGCAAGACCCTGTTCACCCTGAAGGACAGGAAGGAGCATTCCCTTCTCCTGGGACCGACACACGAGGAGGTGATAACCGACCTCTTCCACCGCCACGTGCAAAGCTATCGGGAAATGCCTCTGCTGATGTACCAAATACAGAACAAGTTCCGAGATGAGCCGCGTCCTCGCGGTGGCCTGCTCAGGGTCAGGGAGTTCATCATGAAGGACTTGTACAGTTTCGATGTCGACGAGGCAGGGCTCGACCGCAGCTACCAGAGGATGATAGCCGCCTACGAGAACATATACCGGCGCTGCGGGCTTCCCGCCGTCCAGGTCGAAGCCGACAGCGGCGCCATCGGTGGCAAGGACTCCCATGAATTCATGCTGCTGGCAGAGACTGGCGAGGACGAAGTCATACAGTGCCACAACTGCAGCTACATCGCCAACGCTGAGAAGGCCATGGTGCGCAAGGCCCCCGCGCAGGAAGAAGCTTTGCTGCCGGTGGAAGAAGTCTCGACTCCCGGTGTCACTGCCATCGATGACCTGGCCCGGTTTCTGAATGTTCCCTCCAGCCGGACACTTAAAGCAGTATTCTACGTCGCCGACGGCGCCACGACGATCGTGGTGATCCG
>JACPRR010000154.1 GCA_016189825.1 Chloroflexota bacterium | reverse complement strand
TCTACGGGCTGGGAGGCGGGTCAGGAAGCGGCATGGCCCTGGATTTCACCCGCCATTTGCGCCGGGAAGTGGGCAGCGGCGTGCCGATCATCGGGCTAGCCATCCTTCCATGCCCCGGCGATGATCCGCCTGCCAAGGGGGCATCGGCCTTCGCCGCAATGCTTGAGCACAGCCTGGTGCTGGACCGTTCGAACAACGCGCTGGTCACGCGCAAGTTCGGCGGCGGATATGAGAACCCGTTCAACGCCTTTTTTGTCATGCCCCTGGGACCCGCCTTTGGCCAGGGCAAAGGTCTGCTCTATGCCCACAAGACGATCGATGAAGCGGTGGGCGACATCTTGATCCGGGGCCTGAACTTTGATCCCGCCGATCTCCTGGCGAACATTGGGGCGAATGTCGATCTCGAAGGGCAGTGGATGCACAGCATGTCCACTGTGAGCATCTCCTACCCGGTCCAGGAGTATATTGAGCTGACGCAAAGCTACCTGGAGAGACTGGACCGGATCACCAGGCTGCGCAAGGAGAAAAAAGAGCTGTACCGCGGCGCGAGCATCACCGAAACAGGTGGTGTCCGGAAGCTGCTTGATGCCTGCCGGGCGGAGTTGACCGACATCTACCGCCTGTGGCTGACCCGCAGGGGACGCTACGACCCGGTGAAATTTCCCGACCTCCTCAACAGCATGATAAGCGAGGACCGGACAGTCGACTCCGATTTCGCTGTGTATGTCAGGGGTATCCAGGACTCGGTGAAAGCGCAAACGGACGAACTCTACCAATCGGTCCGCGCCATCGGACTGGGGGCTCCCGAGGGCACCCTGGAGGCCAGGATACGGAAGCTACTGCTGACGTTTTATGAGCTGGCGTCCGCGGTGGGGACAAAGCCCCACGAGTTCCAAGAGAAGGTGCCCGATATCATGGCGAGCCTGCCGGAGGACCTCCTGACCGCGCACCAGCTCACCCCGAGGCAGGTACAACTCGTTCGCGACGTGATGGACCTGGCCGACATAATACTGGACTACATAGCAGCCGTGCGGAGTTACCTCGAAGCGCGCAAGCTTTCAGAGAAGCTTTACCGGCTGGTGGAGTCTTCCGAGAAGAGCGAAGACCGCGACCGGTCACTGGCGGCGATAAAAAAGATATCGAGCCCGGAGCTGGTGGTACTCTTCTCTTTCGTATCGTCAATACATACCCCGCTCACCACCGAGCTCAAGAACATGGACGAGTACCTCACCAACTGCCGGCGCATGAAGAGGATGCTTGCCGAGGAAGAGCGAGCCGCGGAGGTGCTGTACCAGTCTGCGGAAGAACAGAGGATAATGGCGGAGGCGGAAAAGCGGCGTTTGATCAAAGACCTGAATAACCTGCGGCCTATCTTCTCTCCTCCCGGCAAGAGGAAGCTGCTGGAGGGCAAGCTCGGGGAAGCCAGGCAGAGGCTCCAACTGCTGCAAGAGGAAATAGGCGCCCGCAAGGCCGAAGTGGACCGCGTTGCCGGAAAGGTTAAAGAGTACGCGAGCATCGAGAAGAAATTCGAGACGAACTCGGACTACCGCCGCCTCGCCGCCGAAGTCATAGACCTTACCAACAGGTATTATGAGAAGCAGGGCGATATGCGCACCGACCGCGGGTTCTATGATCGCACCGGGGAGCTGACCGAGGCCGAGCAACTGAAGATAATGCAGTTGATCTTGAAGGGGGAGCAGTCAGAGCTGAGCCGGCAGAACATACTCGACGAGATCGTGGACAAGGACCACCTGCGCCGGTATCTGGTGGGGGTGTTGAACGTGTTCCGGCTTCCCGATACGCTGGGTGTGACTCCGGACTACCGTTCCGACTTCATCTGGTTCACAGTTGTCGCGCCCGCCGGCATCTGGAACAAGGAGCTGGAGCATGACGTTACTACCGCGCTGTCCGGCTACGTGAAAGGCGATGTGTCGCGCACTATCTACATACGGCAGATCGAATCTGAGGACCCGTGGAAGGTCAGGTTCATGGTGGTAGCGGCGAAAGCCACTCCCAAATGGCTGAACTCGTATCAGGACATGCGGGCCCTGTACTTCTCCTCCAGCGCAGGAGAGAAACAGATGGCGCACGCATTCCTGGTCGAACACGGCGTGCTCCTGGAAGACGACAGCCCAAACGCTGTCGCACGTTGCCTTGGATACGAGGAATTAGGGAACCCCAGTGGAGGAAAGTCAGGAGCTTAATCTGAAGGCCCGGGAGCAGCAGTACCGGGCGATGCTGCTCAGCGCGCTGGCCGCTGTGTTTGTCACCGCCGCCGGTCTGCTCCTGTTACTGCTGGCGCCGTTCTTCCCTCCTCAAATAGCGGTCTTCCTGGCAATACTGCTCGGGGTCATAGCTTTCAAAGCGCCAGCTCCGGCCCTTGCTGCATTGATGCTGCTGGCATTGCCGGGCTATGTCTATCAGCTTGCCCCGTCCGAGACCAGCACCGGCCTTCCCCTGCTTGTGGTACTGGGAATGGCGGTGGCGCTTTTCATCCCGGCGGCAGCGGCCGTGCAGACGGGCGCCGTGCTGGGAATCGCCACCGGCGCTGTGGCTGCGATGCTGATGCTTACGCCACTCTTCTTCATGGCTCTGCCCATCATGGTGGCGATACCGCTGTTTCGCGCGCGAGGAGGCAAGGTAGGGAGCACCGGAGCGATTGTCGTATTCATGGTGCTTTACTTCCCCATCCTGGCGGCACAGCAGAACGTGACCCATCCCGGCCAGTTGGTCCCGCTCTTCGAGAGGCTCGACCTCGTGACGAGGCCTTCCGTTTCAGTTCTGGATATGGGCAGCGTTTTCAGCAGGCTGGCCGACGCGGTCGGCATGCCAGGGAGCGCTCCCGAGCAACGATTCCTGGCCAACTTCGCCGCATACTGGCCCGTCAGCGTGGGAGGCCGGGTGCCGCCGCTCGGGTTTGTGCTGACGACGGTACTTGCCCTGAGCATCGCAGCGGCCTTCGGAACGCTGGCGTTTTTCCGCTGGCTGGAACGCAGGGAGTTGGCCAGCGTGCGGCTGAGGAGAATAGGTCCGGCGATATCGTTGCTGATTGCCAACATCGTTTTCTTCCTTCCCCTGGGGCTCCTTGCGGACCCCCTGGCCTACACCATCGATTTGAGCCTTTTGGGGCTCCTGGGCTCTACCGCTGCGATCGGCTGGATTGGCGCCTTTATTGAGGATTGGCTGAGGCGGCGCGACCGCATCGTGGCCCTGAGAGAGGAGTTTGGCAGGGTGCTGCCCCGGCTTGGCAACGGTGCTCACGCGTTGAGGCAGAGAATAGCCGAGATGGCGGCGGCCTGTCCCCGGATCAACCTGTCAAGCGAAAAAGCGTTGATCGAGAAATGTGGCCAGGAAACCGCGTTCGCAGTTGGAACTGTCGAAGAAATGGCCCCGGAGGACCTTGTGGCCAAGCTGGCCCTGTTCCAGGAGTTGGACAGGAAGGTGGGAGAGGCGGTGGAGGAATGCTTCCGCAAGCTATGTTTGTATTATGATGACGACAGGCGCAAGTTCAACGAGACGGTCGCGTCGATGTCTGATTTTGGCGTCGCTGCGGGGATGCCGGTGGAAGGGGCGCCGTTCTCGAAGCTTGAATCTCTGGGCTACCAGGCGGTACTTGAACTGCAGCTTGGTCTCCGCGCCGCCTATGAAAATGCGGCGAAGCCGGTAGCCGAGGCGGTCGCAGCCCTGGAGAAGACCGTGCGCGCGGACCTCGATCCGGCTTTCCAGCGAATGGGGATCGAGATCGCCCGCAACTATATGGTACAGGAGAAATTCGACGAGGCGCTGGAAACCTTTCTGAGCGAGCTGGCCAGCATTGAACTCTTGGTTGGGGACATGCTGCGGGGCATGGACTTGAAGCTGTCAACCTCTTGTGGCATTCTGCACGAATCAGTGCGAAACAAGCTCTTGCCTATGGCAGAGATGACCGGCGATGCCGCGGGGGTCGACTACTATGGGTCCTTCATCGGGCAACTGGAAGGCCTTCGGGTCGCCCGGTCCGAGCGCAGAAGACTCCCTGAGCTGATAGAGATCGCGCACAAGGTGAGAACACTGCGTGACCTGACGATCGATGTGGTGCAGCGCCTGTCGGAAAGGATCGAGACGCTGGAGGGTTTGATCGAGTCGAAGGTCCCTCCAGGCTATGCATGGGGCAGGAACCCACGTGTAATGACGCTGGCCGGGAATGCGCTGGCGGGGTTGAAATCCCGCGTGCTGACCGCAGACATCGGGGGCAGGTTATCAATGATAGGAAACGGGCTCAAGGCTGTCGAAGAAGAGATATCCACGATCAAGCAATACACTTCCATCCATGAGTTTCTCATCAACTATGTTAACATCGAATACTTGGTGCAGGAGAAGCTGGAGACCGGGGGATCGGTCCGTTACTCAGACTTGCCGGTGAAAGGAAGCTATGCACGGCAGTACCTGTCTCTCTTCTCTCAAACCCATCAGCATGATGTGGACTATGATGGGCTCCGGGGCGCCATTGAGGCAAAGGGTGCGTTTCGAAGGGCATGACCAGTTCCTCTGACGAAGTTGCCAATAGCGAAACAACTGCGGTCGAAGCGAGATTCAAGCGATGGCGGGACTTCCGTTCCGGCAGAATCGAGGTCGATCCCGTTTCGGTGCAGTTCTTTGGCGGGAGGATGCTTGGCAAACCAGAGCTGAAGCTTCGTGTTGAGGGCATGAGCTTGCTCAACTACGGGTTTTCAGAACGGGGCCGGGACAGCATCATTTCAATCGGTTTCGAAGGAGCGGACGGGGTCGCAGTCTCGGAAGCAGCGACGCTCGCCGAGTCGGGGCAGGTCGAAAAGCTGCGCCCGGCCCTGCAGCGTTTCCTGGACATGCGTGACGCGGAGCGAAAAGCGCGGGAAGAAGAGGAGAAGAAACGGGCGGAGGAGCGCGAACAGCTAGCCTTGAAGAACCGCCGGGAATATGTCGATGGGGTGTGGTCTCTGGCGGGGGTGCTGTGGGGCGTCTCTACGCTCCTTTACGGCCTTGTTGAGGCAGCGCGAATCGAGGACTGGGGCAGGGCCCGCCAACACTACGTCGAGCTCTGGCAGCAAGGCGAAAGGCTGAAGTCTGACGCAGGAGTTGACCCCATGCGTGTACTTGAGACGCTGGGGGCGGACCTCCGCAAGGAAGAGGGGGAGAATGTGGTGAAGCAAGCTGTGGCATTCCTGGACATCGTCTCTCCCTCCTTCGTCGACCCGAAGCCTCTTCTGCCGGGGTGGCAAGAAATAGACGCCGCCCGAGAGGGGATTTCGCCGAATTGGTCACACCTGGGTTGCTTCCTGCTTTTCGCCCTTTCATTTGGCGAGGCGCGGCACTGTTTTGAGATCGGCGATTGGCGAGGACTGGAGCGGAGCGTGGTCAACCTGTCCAACGGTGGCGCCGTGGTATCAGACCACTTCGGCATCTCCCTCGATGAACAGGCGTCCGCGGTCGCGGCGGCCGCGCGCGGACGGGATGGCAGTGGTTTTCATTCCGCAACGGACCAGTTGCAGCAGGTAGTTGCCGCGGCGCTGGCCGAGCATGGCAAGAAAGAGAGCGGACCAGGGCAGACTGATGGCGCTGTGTCCTGATAAACACGAGAACCCGGCATCGTTCGCCCGTTGCAGGACGTGCGGGCTGCCGCTAATAGACCTGAAACAAGAGTTCAGCCTGATAGCGGAGCGGCTGGGGCGGACAGCGAATCTGGCCCGGCCCAAAGCCAGCAGGGTACTGGCGGGCGTGGGTTCATTCGGCGTAAACCTGGTCCAATTGCACCAGGCATCACTGGTCCGGTCCGCCCCGGGGCGCGGCCTGTCCGTTCTGTACGTCGACGCGGGTGCGACGATGGGCAACGGCGCGGCGCCTGGGACGTTCAGATTGCAGTTGGGTGGCGCCGCCTCCGGAAGCGCGACATTCTGTGGCGTCGCGGAGGAGGCGGCGATGGGAGACCCATCCCTTGTGCCCCTGTTGAAGAACGCCGGTTTGCGTGAGAGTGACGAGGAGCAGACCGTGTTCGTTGCCACGGCTCTTGGTGGCGGCACTGGAAGCGGAGTAACCCCGGTCCTGCTTCAGAATGCCCTTGCCCTCAATCCGGCCAATCGCGCCTTCGTGCTGGGTATGCTTCCCTCTGCTGACGAGTTGTTCCATGCCCGTTTGAACGCCAGCTACGGCCTGTCGAGGCTGGTAAGCGACGGCGACCGCGGACCGGTAGCCGAAGCGATCGTGACAGTGCAATACGACCGTTTGAAGCGAGTGAGGGGTGTAGGGAAGGGCGGAGAGGAGCTGAAGTCCGAGTCTGTCCTGGCCACGACGTTTGACATGCTTTCTACGGCCTTTTCGTTCCCCAACTCCGTGAAAGTGGCAAGGCTGAACCGGGCGGCCCACACCCAGGTCCTGACTCCTTGTGTGGCCCTGGGGAGGAGCATGGAGATATTCGGCTCGCTTGGCAATGTACTGGAGAGCGCAGTCGCGTTCCCGCTGGCTGCAGTGTCAAATGGCGAGGTACTGTCTTGCTATCTAATGCTGCGGGTACCGCAAGGCCTGGCGAAGGAGTTCCCCGATGACATCGTGGGGGAGGAGCTGGGCGGGCTAATACGGCGTCATCTGCCGGCGGCCAGATACAGCCTTTATGTGACCACATATTGGGATGACGCATCCGACCGCGTCGATGCTTGCCTCTTGCTCGGGGGGGAAGCGTGGCGAGTCCTCCATTCGATCCCGGACAGGCTTCAGCAGTTCAACGCTGAGTCGGCGAAGGTGAAAGACTGGAGCGTGTTCGGCCTTAGCCGAGAGAGGGTGAGTACCATGGTGCGGACGCTACAGGAGTACGACGCGCGGCTGGAAGAGATGCGGCGGTTCTGAGGTTACCTGTTCCAGACCACCTCGCCGCCTACCAGGGTCCTTTCCACGACGATGTCCTTGATGGCCTCAAGGGGGGCGGTGGTGGGATCGGCGGACAGGACGGCGAGGTCGGCCAGCATGCCTGGCGCGATGGTCCCCTTGACGTTCTCCTCGAACGTGGCGCAGGCGGCATTCGCCGTGTACATGGCCAATGCCTGCGCGGGAGAGATAGCCTCTTGCGGGGTTATGCTCCTCCCATTCTTCGTCTTCCGCGTCACGGCCGCGTAGATGCCGGCTAATGGGTCGATAGGCACTACCGGCGAGTCGGAACTGGCCGCGGCGATGATGCCCGCGCGCCAGAATGACCCGATCCGGTAGAGAGCAGGCTGTCGCGCGACCGGGACCTGGGCCAGGTAGCGGTCGCCGCTGTAGTAGATGAAAGGCGGCTGCGTGATGATCATTGCTCCAGTGGACTTCAAGCGTTCTAACAGGGCCGGCGAGCTCTCAGAGCAGTGCTCGATGCGGTGCCGGTGTCCCGGCCGGGGATCCATCGCCACAGCGTATTCCACGGCCGACAGCGCAGCGCTGACCGCGCTCTCCTCAATCGCGTGGATGGCTACCTGTCCGCCGGCCCGGTGGATTCCCAGCACCAGCCGTCCCAACTCCTCCTGGGGAGGGAAGGTCGAACCAGTTGACTCGGTTACCATTACCTTGGCGGCTGCCAGTCGCATTTCATTGTCGTCCGCGCGGGCCTCCAGGCCTCGTTGGCGGAACTCGCCGACCTGCCCCGGGTCTACCATCATTGCCAATCGCGGCCTTAACACGGCGTTAGCTTTGAACCCGCCCAGAAGGCGCCACCGGTCAAGCCCATGGTCCGCGGTGGCATCTTGAAGTGAGGTTATGCCCGATGACAGGTAACGGCGATTGGCCTCGGCCATTGCCCGGTCCATTTCTTCCCTCGGGGGGGCTGGTAT